>MWYU01000630.1 GCA_002050375.1 Chitinophagales bacterium 62-2 | reverse complement strand
TGTAATAGGTGTGCTCGTTAAGATATTTGCTTACTTTATTGTAGGGTGCATCCTTTTTGCCATTGTTGCTGCATTGTTTGGTGTAGGTGTAGTATTAACAGGCTTGTTGCCGGCTTACTCCTATGTGCTCGACGATGGTCTTCAAAAGTTTTTTGCCTGGGGCACCCTTATCTTTTTTGTGTGGGTTCCTGTAATTGCAATTGTTACCTGGATAATAAGAAGGATTACCGGAAAAAGAGGAAGCAGTGGCATTATCCGCCTAACCTTTCTATCGCTTTGGATATTGGGTCTTATATGTTTTGTGAACCTGTTGGTTTCAATCGGAAGTGACTTCCGCTATAGAAATTATCCGGCTGAAGAAGCCGTTGCACTTTCAAATCCGGGCGTTCCAAAACTGGAGATAAAAGCTGCTTCAATGGGAAGGTATTATAACAGTGACTGGTTTGAACTGGAGCCCTTCAACTTTTATAACGAGGATACAGTTTTTGTAAGAAACATTCGCTTAAGGATCACCAAATCTCCTACCGACAGCTTTCAGGTAATGATGGTAAAAAGGGCTAATGGTGATAGTAGGAACCAGGCGGGAAAAGTAGCATCAAGGATCAATTTTAATATTTCGCAAATCGATTCATCACTGTCTTTAGATAAAGGAATTGCTATTACAAAGCAAGACAAGTTTCGTAACCAGCAGGTAATTGTAACGGTAGCCGTTCCGGTAGGAAAAAGAATTTATATAAACGACAATATTGGTTGGGGCAATAGTGTTAGAGTACATATGGGCCACAGTGACAATGATGATAGAGATTGGGAAAATAATATGGGATCGGAGTCTTTTAACTGGAGACATAATGTTGAATATGTGATGACAGAAAAAGGCCTGCAAAGAGCAGACAAACAAACAGATGAAGACGATGAAAATGATAACAGTAACGAAGCAATAGAAGAGTTTAGAAAAAGCCGTGAGCAAATTGAAAGGGAGAAAGAACAGAAAATAAAAGAGCTCGAGGAGATTGACAGGGAACTTCAGAAAGCTACTGACAGCACCCGCTATCGCTACAAATCAAATGCAACTGACAGTACTGCTGTACCAAAACAAGAAGGCAGGAAAGTAAAGCCACGACGTGATAATATAACAGATGCAAATTTTCCTACAGGAATAAACGATATGCTAATGATCAAATTCTCATTATAAACCTCGGTTGAAGTTGGGAGATCAAGGGCTGTGCCGCATATATTGGGCAGAGCCCTTCCCTGCTTTATGAAATTGCTTAATTATTCTTGCCCTTATCCTTTTACGAAGGGTTCCAATGAGGTGCCATATCCCTATTTTTGCCCCTTAAATTTAATGTATGAAGAATACTCCTTTTACTGAAAATCATAAGGCCTTCGGAGCAAAGATGGCTGAATTTGCGGGCCATTACATGCCTATCAGTTATACAGGGATTAATGATGAACATGCAGCAGTAAGAAACAATGCAGGTGTGTTTGATGTAAGCCACATGGGCGAATTTATTTTAAAAGGAGAGAATGCACTTGATCTTATACAACGCGTAACAACCAACGATGCCGGTAAGTTGCCCGCAGGTAAAGCGCAATACAGTTGTTTCACTAACCAACAAGGCGGCATAGTAGATGACTTGATCGTTTATTGCATTGAAGAGAATAAAGTATATATGCTGGTAGTAAATGCATCGAACATACAAAAGGATTGGAACTGGCTAAGCAGGTTTAATACAAACAATGTTGAGATGCATAACATTAGTGATAAGACATGTTTACTTGCTGTACAAGGACCCAATGCCATAAAAATATTGCAGCCTTTAACCAACACGGACATTATGAACCTGAAGTATTACACTTTTGTAAAAGGAACATTTGCTGGAGTTGAAAATGTATTGATAAGTGCCACAGGTTATACCGGCAGCGGGGGCGTGGAAATTTATTTTGAAGATAAAGGCGATGATGCAAATAAAATATGGAACGCAATTTTTGAAGCAGGTAAGCCTCAGGGCATAAAGCCAATTGGCTTAGGCGCAAGAGATACCCTGCGCCTGGAAATGGGGTACTGTTTATATGGTAATGATATTGATGATAATACAACTCCATTAGAAGGTGGATTAGGATGGATAACTAAGTTTACAAAAGATTTTACCGCAAAGGAAATATTAGAACGGCAAAAAGCAGAAGGCATAAATCGTAAGCTGGCAGGCTTTGAAATGGTTGATAAAGGAATACCACGCCATGGATATGAGATTGTGGATGAGCACGGAGAAAATTTAGGTATTGTAACCAGCGGAACACAGGCGCCGTCTTTATCCAAAGCAATAGGACTTGGTTATGTTAAGAAAGAATATGCTTCCATTGACTCTAAAATCTATATTAAGATTCGTGATAAAAATTTAGAAGCAAAAGTGGTGAAATTTCCATTTGCTTAATCCAGATAATCGCAGGAAAACTTCCGACAACACACAATATGAATTCTCTTTATAAAGCAATTGTCACCAACTTCTTCTCTCTGGTATTGATAACTTCCTGCAGCCCAAAAATAGTTGAAACTGGTCGCGCCTCCTATTATGCTGATAAATTTGAGGGCCGGAAAACTGCTAATGGAGAAATCTTTAGCCAGGATAAAATGACTGCAGCCAGTAAGACTTTACCATTTGGTACAAAAGTGACAGTAAAAAATATTACTAATGGCAGAACTGTAAAAGTTCGCGTTAATGACCGCGGTCCTTTTGTAGCGGGGCGAACAATTGACCTTAGTAAAAAAGCTGCACAAAAAATTAATATGGTAGATGCAGGCGTTGCCGATGTAGTATTACGCTATCGATTGAAAAAGTAAAAACAATACGCAGCTTAATTATTTCTGTTCGAGTATACTGGCGTTTTATCTTTGCCGCCCATGAATAATAAGCCGACAATTTTCACTTCACTTACTCCCGCCCTTTTACATCTCTACGATTTAAATAATGCCGTTGTTGTTATCATCGATGTTTTCAGGGCAACTTCAACTATTGCAACCGCTTTATATAATGGAGCTTCCCGGGTAATACCCGTAGCAGCGGTGGAAGAATGTAAAAGAATAGGAAGTGAAACAGCAGGTGCTATTACAGCGGGCGAACGCGATGGAAAAGTAATTGAAGGATTACAATATGGCAACTCGCCTGCAGAGTATTACCGGGAGTTTATTGAAGGCAAAACACTTGTATTAACCACAACAAACGGCACTAAGCTTTTACACATGGCTTTAGCAAAAGGCGCTGCCAAAGTAATTACAGGTTCCTTTGTAAATCTAAGTTCCGTATGTAGTTATTTGGTTGAACAAAACAAAAATATAATTCTTGGTTGCTCAGGCTGGAAGGATCGGTTTAACCTGGAGGATACTCTTTTTGCAGGTTCCGTTATTACCAATATAAAACAACATTTCACTGTTCATTGCGACTCAAGCCTGATGGCTGAAACAATGTACCTCCAACATAGAAATAATTTGCACGATTTTATCAGGCACACTACCCATTACCACAGGCTTGCTGCTTATGGTTTACATAAAGACCTTGCTTATTGTGTAACAATTGATGTAGCGGATGTGCTGCCTGTTTACCACAACGAAAGTTTGATTGTTAATTGCTGAAATAACGAGGCTCTCATTGCAATGAGGAGGTACGACGAAGAAGCAATCCCCTTGCACAGAAGCAGGTTAATGAGTTGGCAGGGGATCCCGCACAAATTGCGGGACTGCGCAAGGCTCGCAATGCCGATACGTGTGAAGGAACAAATAACAGCACGTAATTTCAATACAACACAATTTAGGTATCGAAGAGAAAAATCTTAGTCGGGCTCAACCTTTTTGCGGCCCTCCTTAATTTCTGATTTTATTTTTTTGCCTTGTATTCTTTTCTCTTTAGCGGCTTTTGAAGGTTTTGTAGCTATCCGTGATTTCTTTTTTTTAAGCGCTTTTTTAATCAACGAATTTATTTTCTTTACTACCTGTTCCTTGTTTTCCAGTTGTGTTCTTTCCGTTTGAGATTTTACAAGCAGATGCCCCTGGGAAGTGATTTTATTAGATAGTTTATCAGTAATTAATTTTTTTTCTTCATCAGTAAATAACGACGATCCTTCTACATTCCACCGGCCTTCAACCATTGTTTCTACTTTGTTTACATTTTGTCCGCCTTTGCCACCGCTTCTGGCTGTTGAAAAAACAATTTCATCTATAACATCTATCTTCATTTGCCTAAGGTACATGCAAAACTTATATTTTATGAAGATGGTAATCCAGCGGGTTAGTGAAGCTTCTGTTATAGTTAAAAGTGAAGTAACAGGCGAGATTAAAAGTGGATTATTAGTGTTTGTTGGTATTGAAGACTCAGATACTCAGGAAGATATTATATGGCTTGCAGGTAAAGTAATTAATATGAGAATTTTTAATGATGAAAACGGTGTAATGAATAAAAGCCTGATGGACATTAGTGGCGCTGTTTTGCTTGTAAGCCAGTTCACGCTGCATGCCAGCACAAAAAAAGGGAACAGGCCATCTTACAGTAAAGCTTCAAAACCTGCTATAGCCATTCCTTTATATGAGAGGCTGATAATCGAACTTGAAACACAACTTGGTAAGAAAATACAAACAGGAATTTTTGGTGCGGATATGGAAGTGCAGTTATTGAATGATGGACCTGTTACGATAATCATCGATAGCAGGAATAGGGAATAATTAATAGTCATTAAGTCATTTGGTCAATTAAGTAATTGGGTGAATAAGTCAATAAGGAATTCCGGAGATGGCGTAAGTAATTGATATGAACTACTTACTCGTAAAACTTGTGATCCCGTAAAATTTATAAACTCATAACCTCATCACCTGCAACTTTACACACTAAACTTTAAACCCGAAACTTTCATGCAACTAAGCATACGCGACGCTCAAACCAGAGTAGATGAATGGATAAAAACAACAGGCGTACGATACTTTAATGAGCTTACAAACCTCGGCATCTTAATGGAAGAGGTAGGTGAGCTAAGCCGGATAATGGTAAGGCGATATGGAGATCAATCGTATAAAGAAAATGATAAGGATAAAAATTTAGGAGACGAAATGGCGGATGTTCTTTGGGTCTTAATTTGCCTTGCCAATCAAACCGGAATTGATCTTACAGAAGCCCTTGAAAAGAACTTCGAAAAAAAGAACCTTCGCGATTCTGAAAGGCATAAGAATAACGAAAAGCTGCAATAGCTGATGACCATTTAAAGCATTTCTACATTTTATTTTACTGTAATTTTCGGTAGGTTTGCCGCCTTATGACGACAAACGAAAATAAATTTCAGCAAATAATATCTCACGCTAAAGAGTATGGTTTTGTTTTCCAGAGCAGCGAAATTTATGACGGCTTAAGTGCCGTGTACGACTACGGCCCTTACGGCAGCGAATTAAAAAAGAACATCAGGGATTATTGGTGGAAATCGATGACACAAATGAACGAAAACATTGTGGGCATTGATGCTGCTATTTTCATGCACCCCCTAACCTGGAAAGCGAGTGGCCACGTTGATAATTTCAGCGACCCAATGATCGATAACAGGGATAGCAATAAACGCTACCGTGTTGATCATTTGATAGAAGGACTTGCCGATAAATTAAAGGAAGAAGGCAAAACCCAGGAAGCCGAAAGCTTGCTTGCCGAAATGGACCGTTTACTTGTTGCTGAAGATTATGCAGCGCTTAAAGAGCTGATTGTAACAAACAAAATTGTTTGCGCTACAGGTGGTACAAGCAACTGGACAGATGTTCGCCAGTTTAACCTAATGTTCTCAACAGAAATTGGAAGCGTGGCAGAAGAAGCAGATAAAATTTATTTACGTCCTGAAACTGCCCAGGGAATTTTTGTAAATTTTTTGAACGTGCAAAAAACAGCACGCATGAAAATCCCGTTTGGTATCGCGCAAACGGGTAAGGCTTTTCGCAATGAGATTGTTGCCCGCCAGTTCATCTTTAGAATGAGGGAATTTGAGCAGATGGAAATGCAGTTCTTTATTCGGCCCGGCACGCAAAAAGAATGGTACGAGCATTGGAAAGAAACACGTTTGCAATGGCATTTAAGCCTCGGCGTCCCAAGGGAAAAATATCGTTATCACGATCATGTAAAACTTGCTCACTATGCCGACGCAGCTTTAGATATTGAATACGAATTTCCGTTCGGATTTAAGGAAGTGGAAGGCATTCATTCACGTACTGATTTTGATTTGAAGAACCACCAGTTATTGAGTGGGAAGAAGCTGCAGTATTTCGATAACGAGATCAACCAGAACTATATTCCTTATGTTATCGAAACTTCTATCGGTTTAGACCGGATGTTCCTGCTAATATTAAGTGAGAGCTATGAAGAGGAAACCCTAACAAAGGAAGATGGAAGTACAGATACACGTGCATTATTGCGCATTCCTGCTAAGATTGCACCCATTAAATTGGCAATTCTGCCACTTACTAAAAAAGACGGGTTGCCGGAAATTGCCCGGCAGGTAATGGACGAGTGTAAAAATTATTTCCGCTGTTTTTACGAGGAGAAAGATACGATCGGTAAACGCTACCGCCGCATGGATGCCATTGGAACTCCCTTTTGTATAACAATAGATCACCAGACAAAAGAAGATCAAACCGTAACCATTCGTTACCGGGATACAATGCAGCAGGAACGAATACCTGTAAGTAAGGTGAAGGAAATTGTATTGAATAATATTATGTAGTTCAAGTTGTATGGGAATTATTACTTGGGGG
>MWYU01000439.1 GCA_002050375.1 Chitinophagales bacterium 62-2 | reverse complement strand
GGTTAAGGCGCAAAACCTAATAGAGATTAAGGGAACTGTTATAGACAGTTTAAGCCGTGTTACTCTTCCGGGAGTAAGTGTAATTGTAAAAGGAACTAAGAGTGGAATTTCGACAGGACAAAATGGTGAATTTATTATAAAGGCTAAAAAAGGAGATGTACTTGCAGCTTCTTTTGTGAGCTATGAAATAAAAGAGGTAATTGTAGGAGATCAAAACGTAATAAACATAGAGTTAAGTGGAAGTTCATCAGCATTAGAAAGGGTAGTGGTGGTGGGGTATGGGACACAAAGAAAGGCAAACGTTACTGGTTCAATAGCAACCGTAGATGCAGAGTTCTTAGAGAACAGGCCTCTGACTAATTCATCTCAGGCATTGCAAGGTGTGAGTGGGGTTTACGTAAATCAAGCTGGGGGACAACCAGGGGCTGACAACGCATCGATACGTATAAGAGGGATCGGCACACTCAATAATAATAATCCATTAGTACTGGTGGATGGTATTGAATACAATCTTCGGGATGTAAATCCAAACGACGTGGAAACTATTTCGGTTTTAAAAGATGCAGCATCTGCATCTATATATGGAAATAGGGCCGCAAACGGAGTCGTACTTATAACTACTAAGACCGGGAAAAGAGAAAAACTCAAGATTGAATTGAACAGTTATTTTGGGTTACAAAAGGCAACTTACCTGCCTGATGTAGTTACCAATTCCGTGGATTGGATGACTTCAAGGAATATGACTGCGATTAACGATGGGCAACCTATAGTTTTTTCAAATGCGCAAATTGAAGAATATAAAAATGGTAGCGATCCTGATATTTATCCTAATACCGATTGGTATGATCTTATGTTCTCCACCGCACCTATGCAGGAGCACCATTTACGTTTATCAGGTGGAACTGATATGGCAACTTTCTCTGTGTCGTTAGGATATCTGAACCAGGAGGGGGTACTATTAGGAACAAATGCCAAGAAGTATTCTTTAAGTTCGAATGTAGTCTTCAAAAAATCAGACAGGTTAAAATTCGGAGCCCTTATTAATGGTTCATTTTGGGATCGTAACGAACCGGTTGGTGGCGCATCTGCTATAATGAACGCTGTAACCCGCGCTTTGCCGATCCATCCTAATATTTTGGCTAACGGACGGTATGGCGACACCTGGCTGGTTACTCCCGGTCATAATTTATTCCGTCATCCCGTTGCATCAGCTTTAGAAGGAGGACAAAATAACAAAACCCAACAGGCATTAATTAATCTTTTTACCGAGTACATTTTCCCGCTTGATATTAAATATAAAGTAACTCTTGGCATAAATAAATTTGACGGCTACGATCGAAACTTTACTCCGGAGATATACTTATACAACCCTAAACAACCTAATGTACCCAGAACATTAAGATATGACCCCCCTCAGCGAAGTGTTCAGCGTTCCAATAATAGTAATCTGAATACCAGTTTCTTTCAAACTCTCAATTGGACGAAAAAAATTGCGGAGCGAAATAATGTAAACCTATTATTTGGGTTTAGCATGGAATCTTTCTATAATTCAAATTTCAACGCTTACGTAGAAGGATTTTTAGGAAATGAATTAACAGAATTAAATGCGGGTACTATTAATAAAAATGTTGGAGGTACATCATCAAATTCCCGGCTAATGTCTTATTTCGGAAGAGCAAATTATAGCTTTTCAGACAAGTACCTGTTTGAATTCAACTTTCGTTATGATGGTTCCTCTCGCTTTGCAAAAGGTAATCAATGGGGCTTTTTCCCCTCAGTTTCAGCGGGCTGGCGTGTAGATCAGGAGGCGTTTATGCAAAACATACCCTCTATTTCCAATCTCAAGTTACGTGCTTCATGGGGGCGATTGGGAAATCAGAATGTACCCTTATATAGTTTCTTAAATAATATAAATATAAGTCAGAACACTTCGTTTAATAATACAGTAGTTGCCGGAAGTGCAATCACAACTTTGTCGGATCCGAATATTTCATGGGAAACAACTACTATCTCAAATATTGGTTTGGACCTTGGTTTATGGAAGAATAAGCTGGAGATTAATGTTGATGTTTTCGATAAGGTTACTACAGACATCCTCTCCCGCATTAATATACCCGGGCAGGTGGGAAATTTGGTTGGTCCTATAACAAATCTGTATGGAATGTCAAACAAAGGCTTTGAAGTAGGTACTTCCTACCATAATTCCATTAGAAATCTAAAATATAAAATAGGGGCTAATGTGGCCTATGTAGATAATAATGTAGATTTTTTAAATGGTGCAGTACAATATAGAACCAATGATTTTGGAAATATTAGTGTAATAAAAGAAGGATATCCTGTAAACTCCTGGTACCTGTTAGAAGCAACTGGTATTTTTCAAACCGTCGACGAGGTTAAGAAACATGCATATCAGAACCCAACTACATCTCCCGGGGACTTAAAGTACCGTGATGTAAATGAAGATGGCAAGATTGATATTAACGACATGCGTGTTAAGGGCAGGTCAGTGCCTAAATATACCTACGGTTTTAATATGGACTTTAATTATAAAGGATTTGATTTAAGTGCACTTTTACAGGGAGTTCAGGGCATTGATATCTACCCTTGGTTCAATCTTGCTTTTGCAAATTACAATGGAGCTGGAATTACTAAAGAACATTGGGAAAATAGCTGGACACCATCAAATCCTAATGCCAAATATCCAAGATTTTTTGAACCTAAAAGAGGAACAGGAATTAATGCGCAAAACTCGACTTTCTGGTTAAAAGATGCTTCTTATTTAAGGTTAAAGAATTTACAGTTAGGGTATAATGTTCCTTCAAAATTTATAACGGGAATCAATATTAACAAGATAAGAGTTTATGTTAATGCTCAAAACTATCTAACCTTTTCAAAGTATAAATTAACCGATCCCGAAAAAAATATTGAACTACAAAGTATTTTAGAATATCCTACTACAAAAATAATTACCATTGGTTGCAATGTAATTTTTTAAAAAAGTAAAATTTGCTTAATTCAATTGAAAAGTGCCATACTCTGCCAATGAAGTGCTCCAGCAAAAAGTCGCACTTATTACCACCAACTTATATTAACAAAATGAAAAAATTATTATATACCGGCATAGCAGTACTGCTAACGTGCAGTTTTTATTCCTGCAAGAAAGATTTTTTACAAACCACTTCTACAGACAGTTACTATGAAACAAATTGGTGGCAAACACAAGAACAGGTCATCTCTTCTATTAATGGATGTTATGCAGCCTTAAGAACTGATCAAATTTCCGGAACTACTGCTCTGAGAGAAGAAAACCTTTCACCAAATTCCTTTGGTTTTGGTGCTGACTCACCTTTGGATGTTGGGGACCATAATGCCGGTAATCACAATGGTTTTTATGCTAAATGGAATGCACTTTATAACGGCATAGGTAGGGTAAATAATTTATTGGAAAATATTGATAGGGTCAAAATGGATGCGACTCTTTTACAGAGAATTAAAGGAGAAGCTTTTTTTTTAAGAGCCTTCTTATACTCTAATCTCGTAAATTATTTCGGAGGAGTGCCTTTAATTCTTGAGTCTCCGAATTTGGAAAAACAACGTAATCAACCACGTAATACCCGACAAGAGGTTATTGATCAGGTAATCACAGATTTAAATAATGCTGGGTCAGTTCTTCCCACATCATACACCGGAGCTGATATAGGTCGTGCTACAAAAGGTGCTGCGTTAGCATTAAAGACAAGAGTTCTGTTGTATGAAGGCAAATGGTCGGAGGCAGCAATGACTGCCAGGGAAGTAATTAATATGGCTTATTATAGATTGTTTGCTGATTACAGAGGTTTATTTTTTCCGGAGAATGAAGGCAATAGAGAAGTAATATTTGATGTGCAATACAAGGCTCCTGAATTTCCTAATACCTATGATTTAATTATTGAGGTACAAATTAATATAGCTCCCACATTAGATTTGGTAAATAGCTATCTTATGAAAGATGGTAAATCTATTAAGGAGTCTCCTTTATATGATCCTGCAAAACCTTATGAAAACAGGGATCCCCGCTTGCATCAAACAATTGTAATTCCTGGATATATGTATAGAGGAGGCGTAGTTAATGCAACAAAATATTTTAGTACGGGATTTGGGTTCAAGAAATATACAACTTATAAGGATAATGTTTCGCAGCCCAACCTTCAAATTTCGGAGATAAATTTTATCCATTTACGTTATGCAGATCTTTTGCTTATGTATGCCGAGGCTCAAAACGAAGTGGCAGGAAGTGATGTTACTGTGTATGATGCTTTGAATCAAATACGTCTTCGTGCAGGGATGCCTGCTGTTCCTGCCGGCTTATCTAAAGAACAAATGAGAGAAGTAATAAGGCTTGAACGGAGAATTGAATTGGCTGGAGAAGCACGTTATTACAATGATATACGGAGATGGCGAACTGCAGAAGTCGAGCTTAACAGGACTGATTTAAATAGTAAGGGACAAGTGGTTCAGAAAAGGTCTTTTAATCCGCAAAGGGATTATTTATGGCCTATTCATGCCATAACCATACAAGATAATCCGGCACTCCAGCAAAATCCGGGATACTAATAATAATTAAGAAATTGGGTTCACCCTACCGTAGGTACATGCCAGATTTTTATAAATAGCAACAATTTATTTAAAGAGATATAGTTAATGTGGCAAAGGAGTTTATATCAAAGTAAAATCGGAATGAAAAAAATTAGTTTAACCTTCACGACAGCAATATTTATATTGTTTTCCTATTGTACAAATGCACAGAAAATACAAAGAGCGCCAAACATTATATTTATTCTCGCTGATGACCTAAGTTGGGGAGATTTAGGATGTTATGGGCAAAAGAAGATAAGCACCCCTAACATAGACAGAATTGCCAAAGAAGGAATAAAATTTACCCAGGCTTATGCAGGAAATTCTGTATGTGCCCCATCACGTTCCTGTCTTATGCAAGGGAAGCATCCCGGTCATGCCCGTGTACGGGATAACAGTTATAAATCATATCGCGAGTCGTTACAAGATGGAGACTTTACGGTTGCTATGTTACTTAAACAGGCAGGATATAAAACTGGCTTATTTGGGAAATGGGGTTTGAGTAACCATAACCAGCCGGGAATACCTAACAAGATGGGGTTCGATGAGTTCTACGGCTATTTAAACCAACAGCAGGCACATACCTATTACCCTGAATTTTTATACCATAATCAGGAAAAGATTTATTTCCCTGAAAATGGAGAGCACTACAAACTTAAAAATTACTCCAGGAACAGTCCTTATGATGAAAAGGGAAAAGTTATGCCGATAGGAATCAAAGATCCGTCAAAAGCAAAATATTCCTTTGATTTCTACTGTGAAAAATCGCTGGATTTCGTCAGACAAAATAAAAACAACCCATTCTTTCTTGACCTGGCATATACCATTCCGCATGGGCCTTTAATTGTGCCCGATTTGGGAGAATATAAAGATAAAGATTGGCCTATCCAGCACAAGGAATGGGCGGCAATGATTACCAGGATGGATACTGAAGTGGGTAAGTTATTGAACCTTCTCTCCGAGCTTGGCTTAGACGAAAATACCATTATCTTTTTCGCATCAGACAATGGAAATTCTTCTCAGGGTTATCAGGATAGATACATTAAAGATAAAAGTTCTCCTTCTTTAGATGATTTTTTCAATTTGAAATCTCCAACCCGTGGAGAGAAAGGAGACACTTATGACGGCGCCTTTCATGTTCCGGCAATGGTGCGCTGGCCCAGCCATATTGCTCCTAATCAGGTTAGTGATCATATTTGGGCTTTCTGGGATTTTCTGCCCACTGCGTCAGAAATCGCAGGAGTAGAACCTCCTTCAGATATTGATGGCATTTCCATCTTGCCGGCTTTGTTAGGAAAGGGCAAGCAAAAACAACATGACTACCTCTATTGGGAGTATAAGCAGGCTCAGGTTATAAGAGATGGAAAATGGTTTGCTCATCGGGAAAGTGGAGGACAAGTTGAGCTTTACGACCTGATTTCTGACCCACAACAATCAAAGAATTTGAGCAATAAAAACCCTGATATTGTAAAAAAGATGGATGAAATTATGCGAAAAGCGCATACTCCAAGTAATGTATGGCCTAGTCCGGGAGAAACTCCGGAACAATTCAAAAAACGGCTTAAGCAAAATAATATTCCTGAACGTCCTAATAATTTGGCACTGTACTAAAGTACTAAGTGTGTAATTGGAAATAGGTTAGTTATATGAATTGGATAATAAAGATCGGTCTGATGTTGTTATGCCCGTATAGTTTTGTTAACGGGCAAGACAATTTATCACTCAAAGATTTTACTGTATTAAACGAGCATGCTGATAGCATGATGAAAAATTATCTAACCGCTCTGGTGGATAGACAGTTCTCTGCCAGAGATTCTTTATTGGCATCGCTCAGATCAGCGAAAGATTGGGATCGACGGTCACAGACTATACGAGACTCTATGGTCTCATGGACCGGACCATTTCCGGAACGTACGCCCTTAAATGCCCGCATAACAGGACGGCTTGAGCGAGGCGATTATATCGTTGAAAAAATTCTTTTTGAAAGTCGCCCAAATTTTTTTGTCAGTGCAAATTTATATCTGCCGAAAAAAATTTCTTTTCCGCGACCTGCTGTTCTGAACGTTCTTGGTCATTTTCCAGAAGGTAAAGCCGCCGATATGATTTATAACTGTTATCCCGTACACGGGCATGACCGGGATGCTTCCCCTGCATAAGAC
>MWYU01000669.1 GCA_002050375.1 Chitinophagales bacterium 62-2 | reverse complement strand
TGGCCAGGCTATGCAAGGCCTGTAATGACGAACACGTTTAATAAAATTGTGCTTTCATAGGCGCGGGCCTCCTAATGTTTGCATGGTTAATTCTTGTCCAGGCATTCTTTGTAGAATGTCATAGCTTCCCGGCACTTACCGTTAAAGCCTACATACGCATTAATCTGTGTCATGTTATTTTATTTAAAGTGTTATTATTAGCTGTTCTTTTTTTAGGATTCATAACCCGGGTTGAAGCTTAAGTATTGCTCTGCCCAGTAATTGAGTATGAATTGCTGTTATACTTTCACTTCCTTCCACTTTCCTTTTTTAAAATAGTACCATGCGATTAGTGCTATTAATGTTTCGGCAACCGGTATAGCAATAAAGGCTCCTGTTGATTTCATATCTAACCCTTTTGCCAATAAATATGCAAATGGAATTTGAAAAAGCCAGAAGCCAATAAAATAGATAATAGTCGGCGTTTTGGTATCTCCTGCACCATTTAATGCCTGTGTCATCACCATCCCTATTCCATAAAAAATATAAGCCGATCCGATGATTTGTAAAGATTGCGCACCAAACCTTACGACCGCTGCATCCTGAGTAAAAATTCTAATAATGGGGCTTGCAAAGAACAGGAACAACAGCATTACAAAACTCATAAAGATCGCGTTATATTTTGCTGTTAGCATAACACTTTGTTCTGCTCTTTCTAATTGTTGGGCTCCCAAATTTTGCCCGACCAAAGTAGCCGCTGCATTACTTAATCCCCATGCAGGTAGAATAAAGAACACCACATTTCTAATTGCAATCTGGTACCCTGCTAACGCAGTTGTTCCGCCTGTTTCAGCTACGAGCCGTGCCAGTATAATCCAGCTTCCGCTTGCAATAATAAACTGGAAAGTAGCAGGCCATGCAATAGTTACAATAGACTTAATAATAGCAGCATTAAACCGAAACTGATGCCTGTAAAATTTTAGAATTCCACTGCCCCTGAATAAATGATAACATTGATACAACACTCCTGTACTTCTGCCTATAACGGTTGCAATAGCCGCCCCTTTTAAACCATAATAGTTAATGAGAACAGGACATAAAATGATGTTGATGATACTGGCAATCCATAAACTTTTCATCGCCATTGCCGCATCACCGGCACCACGAAAAATCCCGTTAATAAGAAACAAAAGAATAATAGCTATGCTACTGCCGAACATTATCTGTGTGAATATTGTGCCTTCCGCTACAACCTCTTTGCTTGCGCCCATAAAATCTAAAATATTACCCGCATAAACAGCCCCTGCAATGCTTGTTACAATAGTTACCATTAAAGCTACAATTAATGCCTGGGCACCTGCATGTGCTGCATCTTCAGGGTTTTTTTCACCAATACGCCGTGCAACAATAGCTGTAGCGGCAGTGCTTAAACCAATGGCTACGGAATAAACAATGGTAATAACCGACTCAGTTAAGCCAACCGTTGCAATTGCATTTTGACCAAGTTTACTTACAAAGAACATATCAACTACAGCAAATACACTTTCAAAGCCTAACTCTAATATCATTGGAATGGCAAGTAAAAAAACTGCTTTTGAAATGCTTCCCTGGGTATAGTCCTGCTGTTCGCCATTAAGCGATAGCCTGATTGCAGCCCATATTTTTTGAATCGTATTTGGCGTGCTTATAGTCGTCATTACCTTTTAGTTATTATAAACGGGTTATCCTAAACCGGATAACATGATAGTGTTTATTTTCTTAATAATCAAGCTTAGGTAATTATTACTATTTACTTTTCACTTAGCGGAATTTTCTTACAATTCTTTTTGCTCTATGATTGATAAAATATTTCCGGCAGGATCTTTAAACCATGCGATGGCTGGCCCTTGTTCACTTCTGCAAATACCTTTTTTATCTGTTTGTATATCGCCGCCGTATTGCTCAAACTTTACACCAAGCGCTGTAAGTTTATCAACTGCCTCATTAATATTATTTACAGGAAAATTGAGAATAGTAAAGGTTGCGGGGGTATGATCAGGTTTTGGATAAATAATAATATTATTGCTGCCTTCAACCTGCAGTTCAATAAGACCCATAGGATTGTCAGTAACATTCAATCCTAAGGTTTTGCTGTAAAATTCTTTTGCTTGATGCAGATCATTTACCGAAAAGCCACTGAATGCTTTTGAATGTTTAAGCATAAGTATAATTTTTTACGGGCTAAAAGCTTTGTTTAGTCTGCCCTTTGTATAATTGTTGAAAACATTTTCTAATTACTGTTAGAGGATTACTTTTTCAAAAAACAGGATATGTTTTGTTTATCATTTTCTTCCTGTTTACAATAGCCGCGAAAGTTGTCTTCCCCAGAATACCAAGCATACTTTACATATATTTCATTGGTTCATACCCTAACAGTCTTCGCCATAAAGCAATCTGTCCAATGCAGTTCGCTTCCCGGTAAATGATGAAACTAATCAGATCAAAGTAAGACATGGTCATACCTGGCATTTCGAAGGGGCTATCGAGCTTTTCGTCTTTTACATTAACCAACGCATTTCTTAATACGGGCGTAATGGTTTCCCAATCTTTTTTAAATTCAGTAAGCGCCGGATAAGTAACATTGTCCTGAATGCCTTTGTTATTTTCAAATAGTTCGTGTGCTGCCTGTTTACCGTCTGCACCAAGACTGTTTGCTATTTCATATCGTTGTTCAACAAGGCTGCCCGTAAGCCAGGCAACGTGATTGGCTTTTGTGTTTAAACGGTTATGAGCGTCTTTATCTGAAATACCATCAAGAACATTTTTGAAAAACGTTGTGTGCATATCGTACAGTACAACGAGAGAATACATTCTGGTGCTGATTGGTTTTGTTTCCATTGTAGTTTGATTTGATTTATTAGTAATTCAAAGTCATCTTAACTTTTTGCATTTGCTTGTTATAAAAATTGTTATTTATTACCTACTACATCAAAAATATTTTTTAATTGATGTATATGCCTTTGTGTATGGTATAGCGAAAGATATATCAGCTCAAGTTTTGTCATTTCGCCTAAGGCACTATCCTTAACTATTTCAGAAAGGTTAGCAATTTTAGCCGCATTTTTAAAAGCTTCAATTGTTTTCTCTAAATCTTTAATCAACTCTTCTCTAATTAAACTCCCCTGACGCGGCAGAACAAATTCGGGCGATTGAAATTTTTTTTCAAAGTCTAAAAACAGATCTTTCATTTCCTCAACTCTTTCGTCCGGTTCTCTGTCAGCTATTTTACCTGGTGCCGTCAAAGTCCCTGCAATTGATGTAGTTGCTTTTGCGATATGATCTGCAACTTGAGCCGCTGTCCAACTGCCTTTAAAAGGAATTATATTTATCTGCTGCCCGTTAAATGATGAAAACAGTTCAAGGATTTGCGAGGAAACGTCATCGTACGATGCAAATAATTCTGTTGTGCCTGATGTAGTGGTTGTCATTTTGTGTTTATTAAATGTATAGGGATGCAGTTATATCATTCACCTGCACGTTTCTAATATTCAGTTAGCTGCCTCGGTTACTAACATACTTCGATGTTGTAATGATTAAAATATTTTTACTCCATCAGTTTTACCATGCACATCAATTCCTTTTCGCTTTTATACCATTCCAAACAGTAAGAAGTTTTATCTAACAGTGGATTAGCAAGCAGCCTTTGAAAAGTTGGCCCTATACTTTCCATTTTTTTTCTCCAGTCAAAAATCGTTTCAGATGCATAGTCACCTTTCTTAATGATAAATTTTTCAAAACCAAATTTTTCTGCTTCACCTTCGAAGCTTTCTGAAACAGCAGCTTTATATATAATAGTGCCGTCTTTGCTTCCGTAAGAAATTCCGTAAAAAGTGCGGCCTTCTTTTGAAAGCATTTTCTCTAATGTTATAAAAGCTTCCTGTACGCCCTCCGGAAAAGATTTTGCTGTAGTGCTAAATACTTTTACATCTTCCGGTAAATTATAAGTTTCCATAAATGCAATTATTAAGTTTAACGATACAAACCTACTGTCATTAATTAAATTGTTTAGGGTGTTAATACGACAATCTAAGGTGTTGTTTGCGACATAGTTTATACTTAGTTTTGAAACATGAAGCACATATCAATACTCGTTCCTCAGGGAGCTATTTTAGGAAGCATCGAAGGTCCGCGCCAGGTATTTACCGAAGCAAATAAATTTTTAAAAAGTATAGGCAAGTCTGCTTTTTGTACAGTGCAATTGGTTGGGCTTAATAAAGAGGTAAGGGTAGCGGGAGGTATTTACACAGTTTACGCTGATGTTTTAGCAAAGGATGTTGCTAAAACGGACCTCATTATCATTCCGGCTTTAGACGGCGATATGGTTAAAATTATTGAGCAGAACCAGGAGTTTGTGTCGTGGATAATAAAGCAATATAAAGGAGGCGCAGAAGTAGCGAGCCTTTGTGTAGGAGCTTTTTTGCTTGCCTCTACCGGATTGATAACCGGGAAGAAATGTGCTACCCATTGGATCGCAGCAAACGATTTTAGAAAGATGTTTCCCGATGTAAACCTGGTTGAAGATAAAGTGATTACAGATGAACAGGGTATTTACTCAAGCGGTGGCGCGTTCTCTTACCTGAACCTTATCTTATACCTTATTGAAAAATATGCAGGAAGGGAAATTGCTGTTTTTATGTCGAAGGCCTTTCAGATAGATATTGATCGTAAGAGCCAATCGCAATTTATTATGTTTAATGGCCAGAAGGATCATGAAGATGAAGCGATAAAAAAGGCGCAGGAGTTTATTGAGAATAATGTAGGTGATAGAATAACAGTTGACCAGCTTGCTTCAACGTTTGCCATTGGCCGTAGAAATCTTGAGAGGAGGTTTAAAAAGGCTACCTCCAACACCGTGGTTGAATATATACAACGCGTGAAAATCGAATCCGCAAAAATGAACCTCGAGTCATCGCGGGAGAATGTGAATGAAGTAATGTATAATGTTGGTTATACCGATCCGAAAGCCTTTAGACTTACTTTTAAAAAGATCACCGGTTTATCTCCTATCGAATACCGCAACAAATATAACCGGGAAAGGGTGGTAGCTTTTGCGTAATGTTGGATTAGCAAGGGTTAGCTTTTTTAGCATCGAAGGTTTAAAAGCTTTGGCGAAAATGTCCGTTTAGATTCTATCGCTCAACTTTATTAGCGTAGACTATCGAAGATTGAATATTTCAAAATACCTTCTTTACTTTCGAACTAATCTTCACCCGGATTAAGCCACACCACTTTTTGGTCAGGAGTGTGAGGCTGCCCGATAATGTCTCTGTAGAGATCAGGTCTTCTTGCTTTTTTATACCGGTAGCCGCCGGCATTTACAAGTTTTTCCGGAGTGATTATAGCAGTTTGAATTTCGTTACCAAGTTTGCGGCATTCAGCAATAACATCACCATAAGGATCAATAATCATGGAGCATCCGTTTTTCAACTGGTCATCTTCCATTCCTATTGGGTTTGAAAAAATGATATAAACAGCATTGTCGTAGGCTCTTGCCGGCAACCACTTCATCAGCCAATCGCGACCCTTCATACCGTCAAACTCTAACCGTAACGATGTTGGATCGTTTTCCCTGTTTTCCCAAAGTTTGGGATCAACAAATCCGGCCCCGGGTCGTGTGGAAGGTGTGCACATGGTAACGTGAGGCGTAAAAATAATGTCTGCACCCAACAGGTTGGTAGCTCTTACATTTTCTATGATATTGTTGTCATAACAAATTAAAATCCCACACTTCCAACCCTCCAATTCGAATACACAGTATTCATTACCCGGAGTTATGTGAGGATTAATAAATGGATGGAGCTTGCGAAATTTTGCCACCAGTCCATCTTTATTAACGCATATATAAGCTTTATATACTTTGTCTTCTTTATCTTTTTCAAAAAGCCCTGCAAGAATGGCGATGTCTTGTTCTTTAGCTATTTCAGCTAATCTTTTTATGCTATCACCTTCGGGAATAAATTCAGCTAAATCCAGCATTTGTTCTTTGGAAAGATGCCGGGCAAATGTGTATCCGGTAATCGAACATTCATGAAAGGCCACCGCTTTTGCTCCCTCGTTTGCAGCGTCGCGACTTAAACTTTCAATGATGCTCAGGTTGTAGGTTTTGTCGCCACTCCTGTTCTCGAACTGTGCTGTCGCTATCTTAAGTCTTTCCATTATTTTACTATTTGAAAGCCTTTAAGGTATTACAATTTTAAGCTGGAAATTTGATAATAAAGAGCCGAATCAAAAGTGTCTGGAGATTTTTACTGACAGATTTTTTCGTATTTAAAAAATAATAGGACAGGTGCGTCACTTACCCTTACCCTCTTTCGGTGCACCTACCCATGTTTTAGCCATTTCAATATCTGATACAGGAAACCCTCTTGCTTTACCGGGAATGAGAAGACTAACAAAGTCCGTAATTTTTTCTACCGGTTTTTGGTCGGTTACAATAGCTATTTTTTCCCATTGTGCGTAATACTTCAATCCCGCTTTTATATCATTCACCCATGCTCCGGCCGTAAAATTTCCTACGCTCGTTTCAAGCACCATAATATAATTCAGCTTGCCATATTGTTTCACCGCTTTTTCTAAAGCAGGTAACAATATAGTTTCATATTCCACTTCGTTAACTTTGCCAACTGCCCGTACGCCTACTACATGCGGGGGAGTATCTGTCATTAATAGCAGTATAAATACATGCGATACTTTAATGGCAACGATCCGGATGATTTTTTTTACGAGGAATTATATGATCAGTTGCTAGATCCTTTTGAAGTTCATAACC
>MWYU01000428.1 GCA_002050375.1 Chitinophagales bacterium 62-2 | reverse complement strand
GTTTTGGTCAGATCAGCAGATTGCTTCGTTTCACTCGCAACGACGTTGAAGTCCTGCATGTACTTTGCTGCTTTGATATACCATGCAGTTACATAATCTAAAACACCTGCACCGTTTACGCCATTAAAGATGACATCCATGTCTGCTTTTTGTGCGGCATTCATTAAACTCTTTCCTATAAACGGTGGATTGCCTAATATATAATCATACTTCGGCTGGCCTTTCTCCCAGGGCAATGGATCTATGAGACTTTGCCAATCGGTTCGCAATGCATTGCCGTGTACAATGGTGGCGCTTTTGCGCAGGGGGAGGCGGACATAATAATTGCCAAAGGTGTTGCTTACCAGTTGGTTCATCTGGTGGTCTATGAGCCACATGGCTACCTGCGCTATCTGTGCGGGAAACTCTTCGTACTCTATGCCATAAAACCTGTCAACATCTATCTGGCAATAAATATCAATATCAGTAATTGTTTGTTGTTTTGCCAGCGTTTCTTTTAATAAGCCTTTTATGATTTCTATCTCAAGCAATCTCAATTCACGGTAAGCAATAATCAGGAAGTTGCCACAACCACAAGCAGGGTCTAAAAATCTCAACTCACTTATTTTCTTATGAAACTTCTGCAGCTTTGTTCGACTATCAATGCTTTTAAACTCTTTCCATAAATCATCGAGGAACAGGGGCTTGATAAGCTTGAGAATATTCTTTTCGCTGGTATAGTGTGCGCCTAAGTTTCGCCGTGCCTTAGCATCCATAACGCTTTGAAACAGGGAGCCAAAGATGGCGGGAGAAATCTTGCCCCAGTCGAGGAGGCAGCAATCCATGAGTATCTTTCGCATCTGGCTGTCGAAAGCAGCGGTTGGCAAATGTTCTTCGAACAGTTTACCATTTACATAAGGGAAAGCATTGAGGCTTTCGTTGATGTTGCGAAGCCGCTTTTCTTTGGGCTTGTTGAGTACCTCGAAGAGTTGTGCAAGGGTTGCGGCAAGGTCGCTGCCATCTTCTTCGGTAGTAAGGTCTAGATAATCGTAAAAGATGCCTTTCTCAAAAATGTTGGTATCATCGGCAAACAATAAGAACACGAGGCGAACGAGGTATAGTTCAAGCACGTGGCCTTCGTAACCGATGTCTTTTAGCTTGTCGTGCAGCCGGCCCATTAGTTCGGCAGCTTCTATGTTTACAGGGTCCTGCTCTTTATAAGTTCGCTTTTGATACCCCGCAATAAAGCCAAACAGGTGTACATGGTCGATGAGCTCGGGTAGCTTAAACTCGTATTGCTGGTTGTCTTCGAGGTCGTATAATTTAAAGCGTTCAAAATCGCTTACCAGTATGTAGCGGGGAAGTTCTTTTTCGGTTAGTCCGGGAAAGTAGTCTTTGGCTTGTTTGTAGGCTTTCTCCAGGTCTTTGCCTCGGCTTTTGTGTTCGATGAGGATTACACCTTTCCAAAGGAGATCGATGTAGCCTTGTTTGTCGTCAATCTTTTTTACCTGTTGTTCAAAGGAAGCTACTCTACGTCGGCTTATTCCGAAGACGTTAAAGAAATCGTCCCAGAAGGATTTGGCTTCGGCATCTTCGCTTACTTCGTCTTTCCATTCTTGTGTAAAAGTAAGAGCTCTGCTCTTTATCTCGTTCCAGCTTAAGGGCATTAAGGTTAGGTTGTTACCCAAATGTAACTGAAACCTTATACTTTATTTGTTCTGTTGAGAAATAATAAATAGGCTTAAATAAGCAGAAGAAATTCACAATTTAATTTGTAGAACTTGTTTTAATTCCATTGCTTAAATCATGGTTGAAAACTAATCTGCTACCCTCAATTATTCCTACCTCTAAATCAAAAGCCAGTCCGCTACCGACAGTTCCTGAATTAAGGCTTTTTTTTCACTCTCTCAACACCTTCAAAAACTCATGATAACATATTTCCCCAAACAAAAAGGATAGTTTCTTCACAACTCACACTGAATCACTTTCATTCTTTTCAAGGTTATCCAACCGTTTACGCTCTGTTTGTATCAACATATGTAGCTTCTGCTGCAACAGGTTTTTATCGGGCAGCTCTGTTAAGTATTCAGCCACTTTAATACCTGCTTTATGCAGCTGCAATAATTCTATTTGTTCCTTGTTACCTTCGGCACATAGTATTAAACCAATGGGTGGTTCTTCACCTTGCACCATTTCATGCTTTTCTAACCAGCGCAGGTATAGTTCCATCTGTGCTTTGTAAGCAGCTTTGAATTTTCCAAGCTTTAGGTCAATAGCTACCATACGCTTTAGACGACGATGATAAAATAACAAATCCAACCTGAAATCTTCACCGTCAATCAGCATTCGTTTTTGTCGTTCGATAAAACTAAAGCCTTGCCCCAGTTCTAATATAAACCTTTCAAGTTCGCTAAGTATAGCATCTTCCAGGCTTTTTTCACTATATGCATCTGGCAATCCCAGGAAATCAAGAATATAAGGATCACGGAAAACGAGGTCAGGCGTAAGGGTATTATCTTCCCTTAGCCCTTTAAGTTCTGATTGTATTAAGTCTTCAGGCTTTTTGCTAATGGCTGTACGCTCATACAACATGCTATCTATCTTTTCTGCCAACTGTTTTGTTGTCCACTTTTCGTTCGCAGTCATCAACAAATAAAACTCTCTTTGTATGCCATCATTCAAATACATTACTGTGCGAAGATGAGTCCAGCTTAATTGTCTACGTGATGCGTAGAGAATCTGTTCTTCTGAAAAAGTCTCCGCGCTGCGTAGACAATGTCTCAATTGCTTTTCACTCCAACCTTTGCCATAGTTTGTAGTAAGCTTTTGCGATAGATTTAAAATGACCTGAGTTCCATAATCTGCACGTTTATTCTGCAACACTTCATCGTTAATACGCTTACCTATCTTCCAATAAAGCATAGTAAGGGCACTGTTAACCGTTTGAGCAACTAATGCTTTGCTTTCGGTTATCATATGGGTAATATCAGCAAAGAGGGTGTGATCGGCAGGTACGTCTGTTTCCTTTTTTGTAGGCATAGGCATGCGGATTAATTAAATGATCTTAAGAAGCTTTTTGTCTCTTTGAATTAAAACTATAAGTGATGGATCAAATTAGCTGACCCTTTATTCTAATCTATGGCAATTTCATTGAATTAGTTCTATGAACGCTTATATCGATTGCGATAAAGATACATTTAGTATCTTCTTTAGTAATGAACCTATTGAAGTTGACACAGCTTGTATAGACAAAAGGCATGAAGCTTTGTGTGCATTTACCAGGGGGAGACGTACTAATAGAAATGGTAAGGGATGCAAAAAACGAAATGGAAAATTAGGGCGAATTAGAAAAAGTGAAACTGAACTTGCAACCTAATTTGGACAACATCGAACTATTAACAAAAGCAGCTAACAAGTTTGTAGCCTTATTTTTACGTAGAGGAGTAGCAAAATAATAGGGATTAACTAATCTTCTATGATTTATCACGGTAGCAGCAAAATGAGAAGATAGGTTGGAGTTCTCAGTTAAAATGATGAAAGTACCGGTAGAATTAAAAGCAATGAGATAAATTTTAAAAAACAATAGGAAGAGGAACTACTTATTTTTCACGCTTCGCTCTTTCTCATTTGCTGCAAGTACCGCTTTTACATATTCGTACACACGTCGTTCATCTTTAGTGCCAGGTTTAGCGATAGCCAGATATTTTCTGTAGTATTGGTCTGCCAATGTCTTACTTTTTAATCCCTGTTCATGAAGACGACCAATGTTATAAAGAGCTAAAGGATCTTGAAAAAGAAAAAAAGCAGTGTCATAAGCTGCGATGGCCTTTTTGTATAGTTTAAGCCCTTCAAAATTGTCTGCACGTGAAAAGTAATACAGATTTGTATTTTTAGAAACAGCAAGGTTTAAGCACTGTTTTAAAAGCTCATTGCTTTTGTTGTATTCATTCAGTTTGTATTTGGCCTGAGAAGCATAATATAGCAATGCTTCAGTTTCGATATTTTGCTTAAGTAAAGTATCACACACTTTATAACAAGTTTCATAGTTTTTGATATTATAATTTGCCTGAGCAAGGCTTACAGATGTCTTTGGGTCAATTTCGTTAATTACAAACCAACGGTCAGTAAAACTTGCTGCTTCAGTCATTTTCTTTTGTGACATAAACGACCTGATAGCAAGTCTAACCATTGGCACATTCAAAGAGTCTTTCAACAAAAAAACTTTTGCTACGCTGTCTGCTGTTGCATACATCTCTTCGTCTAATAATTGGTTTGCGTAAGGAAATGCGATGTTTATATTTGACGGTTGCCGCTTGTAGGCTTGCTGATAATATTGCAAAGCAGTATCATTATTTTTTAAAAGGCTATAAGTGTCTCCCGTTAATTTATATATAGCTGCATTGGAAGGTTCAATTCTTAGTAATCTTTGGTAGTAAAAAAGCTGGTTCTTGTAGTCTTTAAAGTGATTATATATCAAAGCTGAAAACCTGTTAGCTGTAAAATTGAGGGAGTCTAAGGAGATAGCTTTCGAATAAATTTGTTGGGCTTCTTTATAGCTTTGAGACATGAAGTAAGCATAGCCCAAAGCATTTATGGAATTAATGTTTGTAGAAGAGGAGATTTTTTTGTTCTCAAGATATTGTATCGCATCTGCATATTGTTCATTCTGAAAAAATTCAGACAGTTTACTCTTATCCAACTCTTCACTACTCCCCTGCCCATAACAAGCAATAGTGCTTATCGCAATTGAAAATAAAAGCACCACTAATTTGCCGTTAATATTCAACATCGCTGTAAAAGTTTTAATGAGAATTTGTTCTATACTATGGTAATATAGTGAGCACCTTACCATCGGTCAAGGACTATCCAAATTTTAAAAATCTCCTATTTTCTTTCTCTAAGGAGGCTTTCCAACTTCTCAATCATCTCATTTTTATCCTTCAACATTCGCTCATACAACTCAACAACTTTATCTAAAGGATTAAATGTGCAGTGATAATTTACATTATTAGCTGAATTGTCGTGAAAAGTATTTGAGATAACATTTATAGCAGCTTGTTCATCAAAATTCTTTATCGCATCAACAGGAACTTTTAAGACTGCAGCGATTTTACCAAGTATCTCTGCATCTAATGCTTCCTTTTGCTCCAATTGAGATATTGCCTGTTGACTTAAACCCAGATCATACGCTAAAGCTTCCTGCTTCATTCCAAGTATCTCGCGTATACGTTTTACGTTTCTTCCTTCGTGCACCGGTTTATCTGCCATAGGTATAGGTGTCATAATTTATGCAATTATAGTAAAGATGAATGTGGTATAAAACTACACTTCTTCATGTTATTTACAAGCTGTATTTGTACAATACGGTTTAACGATAATGTTACTTCGCTACCGTAACAAAAGTTATTTCATTAACCATTAAAAATTTAAATTATGAAAATTGTATTTTTGATTGCACTAATTGCACTCATGTCTTGTAGTAGAAATTCGGAAAAGTCTTTAGCACCTAACCTTGTACAGACCTATGCAGATGCCAAGAGTTTTCTGGCTTTAGCAAAAGACAAAAAAATGTTTACTACTTTAAAGCACTACCTCGATGTTACAAAAATAGAACAGGTAGTTGGGGCAGAAAATGTCCGAATTTATATGGCGAGGTTTAAGGATAACCCAAATAAAATTTATGCGGTCAGCAGCTTAGGAAATGAAATACTTTATTCAGGGAACATGAGAGATGAAAAGAATGGGTCAATTGGACTGATGAAAGATGGCGAAGCAATAGCTATCGAATTTGACGATGGGAATAAAGTAATAAAAGATATAACAAATGGCCAATTCCAAAACAAATATGCTACAGAGTTTCATGGAGGAAATGGCTTTTGTCAACGGGAAGCAGGAGAAAGTTTTGGCACTTGCTATCGGGCCGAAAGTGATGAATTTTGCGATTCGTTTATATCCTGTGTAGCATTAGCTACCCAAGCTTCAGTGGCAATTCTTCTAGCAATTGCTTGTAGTTGTAACGCTTAAAAAATATACTTATGAAACGTAATGCAGGAATATATTTAATATTAATTTCTATTGTTGCAACAACCATTGGCACTATTCTTAAAATTCGGCATGCTAACGGTGCTGATTTTTTTCTCGCTTCAGGGATAGTAACTTTCCTCACCGGCTTAGCTCTTCTGTTGTATAGATTATCAAAAAAGACGGCATAGAATTATTTAAAGTATTATAATTGTTAAGGCAACTGCATGTAGAATATTACATGCAGTTTTTTTTATTAAATTTATAGATAGCAACACATGCAGAACCTTAAAGTACTAACAAAGGATTTACGGCCTTATGTCTGCATCCTTTCGACAAAAGGCCTTAAGCATATTGAAGTATTCCACTTTTTCACTCCTTCCTTTATTACAGTTAAGCCGCTTCCATTCGCATGGCTTAGTCACGGTTTCCGCTATGGCATTTTCATCCCATAACTCCAACTTGCCCTTTGCTCATTCCACCGGCAACTGTTGCCAGTCATTCGTATCAAAGTCAAATACTAAGATATTTAAAGATACTTTTTCGTAAAAGAAGGTACAATTACAACTCCTTCATCATCCTTTGCAAAGTTCCTAACAGTCTTACAAGAAAGCAAGGTCTGCACCTTCGTTCCACTTCGGCTTGCCTTGGTTTTATTGCGAAAATCTCCACCACTTGCAAAATTACTTTCAATTAAAGCGGTTGTATTTTCTTATAAAAACCTTGCTTTCATTCAGACTGTTGTAGGGCCGGGTTGCTAAGATGGTATGAGATAGGTTTTATGAAGAGTTTTATC
>MWYU01000562.1 GCA_002050375.1 Chitinophagales bacterium 62-2 | reverse complement strand
CCATAACCAAGATCATCAGCGTATATGTAAATTATGTTAGGCTTCAGAACGTTACTTTGTTTTTGAGCGATGCTAATATTAAGGCACGACTGCGAAAAAAAGATTAGAAGAACAAGTTTAGCTTTCATTGATATGAATAGTTGAATTTTAAAAGATTAGGAGCGGGTTTAAAATTTTAAGTTTAATGTGTTTCGTATTTTATTCTTTTGGCAAGGTTTGTTATTTATTATTTGTTATCGGCCAGACCCGAAGGTTAATGGCACGTAGTTGAAACTTCTCACGCCAGACCCGAAGGTTAATGGCACGTAGTTGAAACTTCTCACGCCAGAAAGCAAAGAAAAACCCACGCTAAGATGCAAAGAAGAAACTTTGCTCCTTTGCCTTTTTGCATGAAAAAATAACGCATACCCAATTTAACCATCATCAGTTTAAATTTCGTAGCTATTGCATCTTATTCATAACATCCATACTTTCCCGCCACCCATTTTAGCATCTTAATTTATGATTGCTGCTTTACGAACATTTGCACCTGTTCTGTTTGTTAGATTGTCTCCTAAGTCCTCACGGTATTTGTCAGCAACTGTTTCAAGCAACTTAACTACATCGGGGTGGTCGGCCTTTACATCAAGTGTTTCTCCGGGATCGCTGCTTAAATTATATAAAGCTAATGGTACAGGTATTTCAGGAGTAGGAGAGGGCCAGCCATCTTTTCCGGGAAGGTGTTTTTTATAAGTACGCCCGTTATGAGCAAAAACTAATTTCCATTTTCCTTTTCGTACAGCCTCCAGGTCATTTGATTTATAATAATAGGCCAGTTCATCGCGCGGGTTAGCATCAGGCTCATTATATAACAGGGATGAAATATTTATTCCGTCAATCTTATTCGTTGGAAGATTTGCACCACATAATTTTGCTATGGTAGGTAGCAAATCGAGTGTTGCTGCAATTTTATTGCATACAGTTCCGGCGGGAATGTTACCAGGCCAGCGCATAATGCCGGGTACACGTTGTCCGCCTTCCCAACTTGACCCTTTTCCTTCGCGTAAACCACCAGTATTACCGGCATGATTGCCAAAATTTAACCAGGGCCCATTGTCGCTCGTGAAAATAACAAGGGTATTTTTGTCCAATCCGTTTTCCCGTAAAGTCTTCATTACTTCTCCTACACTCCAATCAACCTCCATCATCACATCGCCAAACAAGCCAAGCTTGCTTTTGCCTAAAAACTTTGGTGAGGCAGCAATAGGTACATGAACCATAGAATGAGCGAGGTACAAAAAGAAAGGATAGCTTTTATTTTTTCTAATAAATTCGGTAGCCCGCTTTGTATAAATTCCCGTCAGCTCACCCTGGTCTTCTAATGTTTTTATATATCTCACCGGCTTGTCACCTTCTAACAAAGGCAGGGGCGGATATTTAAACTTATTATTAGCTGTATCAGTAATGGGTTTTCCATCGTAGTTAACCGGCCACATATCATTAGAATAAGGCAGCCCGAGATATTCATCAAAACCATAATGTACGGGCAAATAAGGAGCTTGAGAACCGAGGTGCCATTTACCAATCATGCCCGTGTGATAGCTTGACTTTTTAAGCATAGAAGCAATGGTTTCCTCCCTTGGGTTCAAAGCTATTTTTGACCACGGTGGAAATGCACCTGAAATACCAATCCTGTTTGGGTAACAACCTGTAAGAAGCGCAGCCCTCGATGCACTGCATACAGCTTGTGCTGCATAAAAATTTGTGAACCGCATTCCTTCCGCAGCTAAACGGTCAATATTAGGAGTTTGATATAAGAGGCCGTTGTAACAAGCAGGATCTCCATAACCCATATCGTCCATAAATATTATTATAACATTTGGAGGTCTGGTTTTTTGCTTTTGACCAAAACCTTGAAATGTATTAGAAGTGAAAGCAACCGTTAGTACTATCACCATTATCTTTTTCAAACTAAACATATCATTTATTTAAAACTGCTGTTAGATTACATTAACGAAGCATAAATTTTATTAAAGCGCTAAGGGCTGGTGTATTTTATAATGTTTAAAGCCTATAGCCGAAGGTAAATATTGTTACCAAAAAATGAAGACAACAACTAAAGCTGATCTTCCTTCCTAAGAAGCTGTCTAAAAATGGAAATACAAGAACACGGATAACACAGATTTGAAAGATTTACACGGATATTCTTTGATAATCCGTCTTATCCGTGTCATCTGTGTTCTATTCTCCCTGAATTTAGACAATTTACTTCGGGGTGCATTATTGTAAGCACGGCATCAATATCTCTTGCATTGAAAGCAGAGTAAGCCTCCCTGATTAAGTCTTGATATTGCTGTGTCATAACAGTTTTAGTTGAACTAAAAGTATGTCCTTTTTTAAATTATAGATGTTACAAAGCAGGACGCACGACCTAAATTTTATTCACGTTCGGCCGTTTGAGCAACACGTACTGTTGGAGTAAACTTCGGGTCTACAAATTCCCATTCCATTATATGCGCACAACGGTGTTCTTTTTTGGCAATGGCTTCAAGTTGCTTTATAATTTGAGGGTTGTCATTTGCTATATCCTTTTTTTCTGCTATGTCAGAAGCAAGGTTATAAAGCTGCCACGGCGCTTTTACATTTTGCCTTATGCCTGTTCTAACGCCTTTCCAATCCCCCATTCTAACAGCTACCTGCCCGCCCTTTTCGGGGAACTCAAAGTAAATATAAGGTCGCTTTTGTTGCATTTTGTCGTTTCCGAGCAGGGTAGGAAGCAACGAAATTCCATCGTTGGGTGGAGCTTTTATACCAGTTATATCTGCTAAGGTTGCCATCATATCATATTGTACGGATATTAGATCAGACACTTTACCCGCCTGAACTTTCCCCGGCCATTTTACAATGAATGGTTCCCTGATACCGCCTTCATATAAATCCTGTTTCATACCCCTGAAAGGACCAGAGCTATTAAAAAAATTGCCGGTACCTGCTACTATTGATGTTGCCGGTCCATTGTCACTCGAAAACATAATGATCGTATTCTCATCTAAACCCAATTTTTTCAACTGCTCCATAATAATACCTACCTGTTTATCGAGATAGGTTACCATAGCAGCATAAGTAGCATGCGGATAATACGTAGGCACGTAGTTGCTAACGGTAAGGTTTGGCTTTTCATTAAAAAGGTTAATGTAATATTTAATGTCTGCATCGGGTACTTGTAAAGCGGCGTGCGGCAAGGTGTAAGGCAGATACAGGAAGAAAGGAGCATTTTTATTATCCTGTATAAATTGCACAGCGTTACCGGTCATTTTGTCAACCGCGTACTCCCTGCCTTTATAAACCTCAAGATCTTCCGGCTTTATTTTGTCTTTTTCAAGGTGTTTGTGTACATTGATGAAAGGGTTGTTTAGTGTATCCCATTTTCCGTTTTTCCATAGGTGCGAGGGGTAATAATTATGAGCTTGTTTCTGGTCGAGGTAGCCATAATAAAAATCAAAACCTTGCTTGTTAGGATCACCGGTGTTTGAATGCAATCCAAGTCCCCACTTGCCAATAGCGCCTGTTTTGTAACCTGCCTGCTGCATAAGGTGACCGATGGTAAAAGTGCCTTCAGGCAAGGGCATTTGGCCGCCTTCTTTGTCGTCTTCATAACCACCTAATTCGTAGTTGCCTCTAATGTAAGAATGGCCGCCATTTCTGCCCGTCATTAGCATACACCTTGCCGGGGCACAAACCGGTGCACTTGTGTAATGCTGGGTAAACCGCATACCTTCCTTTGCCATACGATCGAGGTTAGGTGTTTGGATTTTTCGCTGTCCGTAAGCACCCACTTCACCATAACCTAAATCGTCTGCATAAATATAAATAACATTAGGACGGCGATTTTTATCAGATTGGCCCAACGCCTTTTGAGCATTGGAGATATTATATTGTAACAATAGAATGCTAAGAAATATTACAATTGAATGTTGATGATTGATTGAAAACTGTTTTATCATAAAGAAGATTATTAGTAAATTAAAGACCAGGAGAAAGCTTTTAAACTCAATAAATTGTTGTTGATTAATTTTTATCGGAAATCCACCTTGCCTTGTATACATGCATCTCAGGAAAGGCTAAACTTTTTGCAGGATTAAGAAACTTTACATGATACGTCCACCAGCTTTCTTCGGGAACAGTATAAATAAGCTGACCTGTTTCAGCATGCTTTCCGAAACTTTTTACATTCTGTTCCTGCTAATTCAGGCAGCTTTTTAAAATCAAATGTCTTTAGGTTAAATGTCCAGGGGTTTTCTGTTTCGGTTAAAAACAATTCATCTCCTGTCGGCGAAAGCTGTAAATCATGCCCGGAGATACCAGGAATTTTCCACTTTTTTTCTAACTTCAGTTTAGGGGAAGAGCTTGTCCAATCCTGTAATATGTATTGCCGTAACTCATCGTAACCCAGGGCATATAACTTTTGCCTTTTTTTATCCCAAACCACTCCATGGCCCGAATACAAACTGTCTTTAAAAACCGGTTGCTCAGATTGACTGAGATTAAAAACCGCCACACAATTACCTCCCTTTGCAATTGAGCCGGCAACCACTATCCTGTTATTCGGCAGTAGTTCTATCGAATGTGCATTGGGAACATAAGTGTGAAACAGCACCTTTTTATCTGTACGGTTCACTAACGCCACTCCACCTGAAGAAGAAGATATAAGAATTTGTTTTCCTCCGGCAACCGATTTACTATCGTCCACAGATTTGAAATAAGTCTTTCGATAAATTTCGGGTAATTCAGTTGCTTCAACCGCATCCCACTTCCACACGACTGCGGGAATGCTGTCATGCGAACGGGCGTAATCTATTATTAAAACATAAGTATCACCACAAACCAATAATTCCTGCTTTTTCGTTTCCTGGGCAACTGCAAAAAAGGAGTGCAAGACACTTATACAACTTAGTAAAGCAAGCGTTCTAAACCGTAGGAATGAAGTTGCAGCCACTTAAAGAAATTAATAATTATCGTTTTGTTTCAGGTTCCGGTTTAAATCTATTTGTGTTTGGGGAACAGGCCACCAATAATCCCTTGCCGGGTTAAAAGTCCTTTTAACAATCGCCTTGTTCTCCGAATTTAATATAGTCGCGTTCATTACAATTTCAGCGATTTTCCATCTTCTTATATCTGTATAATAAAATCCTTCACCGGCAAATTCTATTCGTCTTTCTCTTCTTATAATCTCGCGCATTTCAGCTTTTGTTTTACCTGCAGGCACATTAGCTATCCCTGCACGCTGGCGAACTCGATTAATAGCATTATATACGCTGGCATCAGGCGCTGCTAAAGCTTCATTTTGCGCTTCTGCATACATCATCAAAATGTCAGCATACCGCATTACTACATAGTTGGTTTCCGATTGCCCCGCCATTAATATATTAGTACTGGGCAGGTTGTCGTAAATACCGTATTTCTTAAAGGTATAACCTGTAATCTGGAAAGGCTTGGTGGGTGTAACAACTGAACCTAAATAAGTGTCGCCAGGGAAAACAATACTTTGATAAAACCTGGGCTCCCGGTTTTCATAAGGCTTTGCAGAGTTATACAAAGGTGACTCTGTAATTGGCAAGCCATCCGTCATATAATATGCATCTATCAAATCGCGCAATGGGGCATTAGTATTAAACTGGCGAACTATTAAATCAAAAGAATTACCCGTTTGCTCCGGTGCCTTAAACTGCACGTCAAAAATAACTTCCTGGTTATTTTCATTAGCCGGTAAAAACATATTACGGTAGTTGGGATAGAGGTCGTAGCCGGCTTGAGCGGCTAAATCCATTACCGCTTTTGCAGCATTAGCGGCAGTTGTCCATTTAGCTGCATCATTGTTAGTATTAACCAAAGGACTTGCCTCAAATAATAATACCCTTGCCTTAATACTTAAAGCCGCTCCTTTGGTAGCTCGTCCTTTGTCGGCAGCCGCAGAATATTTGGCTGGAAGAACTGCTGCTGCTTCATCAAGGTCTTTTAAAACCTGTTGCACAACCTCAGTCCTTGTATTCCTTGGAAGGTCAGACTGGGTAGCAACATTGGGTTTATCTAAGATGATGGGCACACCACCATAATACGTCTCTAACATCGAATAATATAACCCTCTTAAAAATTTAGCTTCAGCCTTCATTTGATTTTTAAGAGCATCAGTCATTGGTACCTTATCAATTTCGGCAAGCAAAGTATTGCAGCGGCCTATGCCGCGGTAGCTATCAGACCAACGCCTGTTAAGAATTTCATTAGGGTTTGCCGGGCTTGCAGTTTGCGTTCCCAGGGCTATAACATTGAAACCAAAGGAATTATCGTAATTATAGGCGTTAGGCGTTGCCGTTTCCTCCCATAAAGGAGTAGCGGTACCGCCGAACAAACCAGCTTCCTTTAATACTGCGTAGCAACCATTTAAGGCAGCAACGGCATTTTTTTCTGATGTCCAATATATTTCTTCTGAATATCTGTCTTGCGGTTGTGTATCTAATAATTCTTTTGAGCAACCTGTTAGTAGTGCGGTGCAAAAAAGAATGCTATATATTTTTTTCATATTATTAATCAATTAACTGGTAATCTTAAAATGTAGCATTAATGCCGAAACTGAAAGTTTTCAGCGACGGGTATTCGTATAAGTTATCCTGCGTAATATTTTTCTCCGGGTCGAAGTCTTTAAACTTAGTAAACGTGAGCATATTTTCACCGTTCACAAACACACTAAAATTGCTTAATGCAATTTTTGAGATAAGCTTTAGAGGAAGATCATATTTTAATTGAATATTTTTTAACCTTAAATATGAACC
>MWYU01000629.1 GCA_002050375.1 Chitinophagales bacterium 62-2 | reverse complement strand
ATCGCAATAACAAAGAAGCCACAGTAAACTGGCAATTTACCAATGATAAGGCAAGAGTAAAGCTAAAACGACTTTATCCGACAATTTCAACTTGACTTGACACTAGTGATTTTTTTCTTGACGTGAGAGGTATCTTTTTTTTGCCTTTTGTGGAAAGTTCTTCTTTAGTAAGAAAAGTAATTATGACCTCTGTTTTATCTGTAACAGGAGGAGCTTCAGTTAGAATGATATGTCCATCTTGGTAATATCCTTTTATAGTCGTAAGCATAACGGTTAATTATAATAGCAAAGATACTTATCACTTACCGTACACCTGCAGCATCTTCTTCAGATCATCCAGTGTATTTATTTCATCCACTGTTTTATCTTTTCGCCAGCGATTAATTCGTGGGAACCGCAGCGCCACACCACTTTTATGTCGGTTGCTTACAGCTATTCCTTCAAAGGCAATTTCAAAAACAAGTTCAGGTTTTACTGTTCGAACGGGGCCGAATTTTTCTATGGCATTCCGTTTTACAAATGCATCCACCTCATTGAATTCTTTATCTGTTAGTCCGCTGTATGCCCGTGTAAAAGCTATTAATTTGTCGCCGTCTCTTACAGCAAAAGTATAGGCTGTATAAAGATTGCTTCGTCTGCCCGAGCCCTTCTCAGCGTATATCATCACACAATCAATTACCAGCGGTTCAATCTTCCATTTCCACCAGTCGCCCACTTTGCGGCCAACCTGGTAAGCGGATGATTTTCGTTTTATCATAAAGCCTTCTGCACCATTTTCCCTCGCTGTTTTCCTAAGTTCGGCAAGTTCATTCCATGTTTTAAATTCTACAATGGGAGACAAAATAATGATGGGAGAAGTTATGTTTTGAACAACGTTTTCAAGCTGCTGTCTTCTTTCTTGTAAAGGGCGGTTGCGCCAGTCCCCTCCATTATATTCCAAAAGATCGTAAGCAAAAAAGGTGATGGGCGCTTCCTGCAATTGTTTTTTAGTAACATTCTTTCTGCCAATCCTTGTCTGCAATAAAGCAAAGGGCAGAGGCTTGTTATCAACACTTGGAATGATCTCTCCATCTATTACAATTCCTTCAGGCAACAAGTCTTTCAGTATATGATATTCCGGAAATTTTTCCGTCATTAATTCTTCTCCGCGGCTCCATACAAATAGCTGGTTGTTTCGTTTTATTACCTGTCCCCGTATGCCGTCCCATTTCCATTCAACCTGCCATTCATCAGGTTCTCCCAATGATTGCGGATCTTCATCCAAAGCATAAGCAAGATAAAAAGGGTAGGGCTTCGAGTAATCAATGATGGAAGTATCCTCAGATAAAAGTTCTTTAAAAGTAATGGTGGAAGGATCCCAGTTACCGCTGATACGATGAGCAATTACCGAAGCTTCGAGGCTGGTAAGTTTAGCCAGAGCATTTACCATCATTTTTTGCGAAACACCAATTCTAAATGCACCTGTAATCAATTTATTGAAAACAAATCTTTCATTCTGGTCCATCTCATTCCAGCTCTCTAAAATGAATTGCTTCTTGATTGTTTCATCCTGTTTTTCAATCTCTCTTAATTTATCAATGTAGTAATGCAAAGGCTTCTCTGTTAATTTTGGCCCGTCAATATTATCTTCAGGCAAAAGCAATGCGATGGTTTCAGCAAGATCGCCTACTGTATGATAACTTTCGCCAAACAGCCAGCCAGGCAGATTTGCCGCTTCAATGCACCATGTAATAAGTTGAGTAGTGTTAACGGCTCGTCGCGGTTTACGGCCACTAAATAAAGCAATCACCCAAACGCTATCTTTATCATCTGCAGTAGCAAAGTAGTTAGATAAGGCTTCGAGCTTGTCGTTGGTTTTGGTGCTGGTGCCTAATATTTTTACAAGATGAGAAAATGATCCCATCCCGGCTTTCCCTAAAGGGAAGGAAGAAAAACCCCCGACCGCTGAAGGGGAGGAAGAAGATATTATAGTAATGTCATTAGCAGTTTCCATTTTTATTCGCTTTCATAAGCCTCCCCTTCGGAGAGGTTTGGAGGGGCTGATTCTTCCGGCTCACCTTCTTTAATATTTGGTGGTGCTTCCTCTTCGTCGTTTCCGAATTCTGTTTTTACTTCGCCGGCTTCAATTCCGATATCATTAAGATAACGGCTGAAGGCTGCTGTAAAGCCATGCGTGGCATATACCTTTTCGGCGCCAGTTGCTTTTACCGCCTGCAGCAAACCTTTCCAATCTGCATGATCGCTCATGGCAAAACCTGCATCTACATTTCTTCGCCTTGCATGGCCCCGAACCTGCATCCATCCGCTACAAACGCCAACACTGAACGGACTAAATTTTTTCATCCACGGTGTGCCATCCGCGCTTGGTGGTGCAATCACCACGCTGCCTTTCAATTCTTCTTTACTTGTTTCAAAAGTTATTCTTTTAACGGCTGGCAAGTTCCATCCTGCGTTCACTAATGTTTCATGAACATTCCAGATAGCGCCATGAACAAAAATTTTATCAGTGGCTTTTTCTATCGCCTGCAATACCCGTTGTGCTTTGCCTAAACTGTATGCAATAATTACACTCGTTCTTCCGTCGGCCTGGTTGTTATTAATCCACTTGCCAATGTTATTATAAATTTCTTCCTGTGGCTTCCAGTTGTAGATTGGTAAGCCGAAAGTCGATTCGGTAATAAATGTATTGCATGCTACCGGCTCAAACATGCCACTCAATCCATCGTTTACTACTTTATAGTCGCCGCTTACCACCCAAACTTCTCCATTATCTTCAACCCTTATTTGCGAGGATCCAATAACATGACCTGCAGGATGAAGTGAGACTTTTATGCCATTGACAAAGATTGTTTCGCCCCATGTAGTTGTTTGATAATTATTTGGTCCTAACCTAAGTTGAAGTATCGGTTTTGAGTCGGTATGGCAGAGATAAGATTGGGAGCCAAACCTTGCATGATCGCTGTGGGCATGGGTTATAACAGCTTTATCAACAGGGCACCAGGGATCGATATAGAAATTTCCTTTGGGGCAATGCAAACCTTTATCTGTAAACTCAATTAATGACATTGGTGATTATTGGGTTTGCTTTGTAAGACCTTATCAATACAAAAACATTGCTATAATGTTTAAGTAATAACTGATATTCCTAAATAACGCTTTTTAAATTTCCGCTTTGCTTTTTTATAAAGTACAATTTTTTATTCTCGAGATAATTAGGCTTATCGTTATTTCTCGAAGCTTTTACAGGCTGAATATCGAATTGATTGAACAGGGTAAATTCCTTATCGGAAATATTATTAATGAATTCATTTTTATGTTTGGCAAACAGTTTACTAAAATGATAAGTCGTTTCAAAACCTTTATAAACCATATCGCTCGGGCGGCTATAATAAGTACTTTGGTATTTCTTATTTAAAGCCGAACTTAATACGGGATTGTTTGAAGAGTAAATAAAAGGGGTAGAAAAAACAATCTCAACATTTTTGCAATCGGCACTATTAAGCTCACTCATTCTGTCCCAGGTAGGCATGCCAATAGCAGTAACGCGGTAATTTATTTTAGTGCTTAGCGCTTTTACAACATTGAGACCAAAACTTTCAGCAGGCGAGGCAACAAATATTATATTATTTTTTGTGCTGTCTAAATTGCGCGCTAACGCATCCGGAGTAAATCCTTCTTTTAAGTCCACCCATCTAATCTTTAAAGCAGCCGGACGGTTGGCATTATTTAAAAGTGTAAAGTAATTTTTGATGAAATCTTCGGTTTTACCGGTTTGCCTTAAGGCGATAATAGTAGTACTTAAATAAAACCGTTGCATGTACCTGTATAAACCTTCGAGATGTGTGGAAAAAGATGAATTTAACAAAACAAAATTAGGATTACCGGTAACGCCAACTGTATTAGGATATGTTGCAGAGATGAGCGGTATATTTTTAGCTGCGGAGAATTGAGAAAATTGTTTAAGCTCGAAAGTATTGGTAATTGCAGCAATCAATAAACCTGTATTGCTTAATTCAGGATCAGCCAAAATTTGAGATAATGAACGCGAAGATTGCTTTGTGTCGTATATGCTTACTTCCATGTTTACGCCTTCGTTGCTTAAGCTGTCGACAGCCATCATTACACCATTGTAAAATTCAAGACCGGGTAAAATATTTTTGGGAAGATTTGATTTACCTAAAGTATATGTTGAGCCTTCAAAAGCATCATCAATATAAAGAGGAGCAAATACGGCAACTTTAAGCGGCTTTGTGGTATCAATTTGTGCGGTTGCATTAGTTAAGAGTAGCGTTGTGGTAAAAGCAATAAAACAAAGCCGGTAAATCATTTTCATATCTCGCCGAAATTTTTCATGAATAAACAAATATAATGCCTACTCCCACTCAATGGTTGCCGGTGGTTTGCTGCTTATATCATAAACAACCCTGTTAATACCTCTTACATTATTAATAATCTCGTTAGAAATATGGGCAAGAAATTCGTAAGGCAGATGTGCCCAGTCAGCAGTCATGCCGTCAACTGATGTAACGGCGCGCAAAGCAAGGGTATGTTCGTAAGTTCTCTCATCGCCCATAACGCCTACACTTTTTACGGGTAATAAAATAGAACCCGCCTGCCATATAGAGGAATACAACTTATGCTCCTTTAAACCCCGCACATAAATATCGTCGGCCTGTTGTAATAGTTTCACCTTCTCTTCGGTTACCTCTCCTAAAATACGAATGGCTAAGCCTGGTCCGGGAAAAGGATGACGGAACAATTGTTCGTGCGGAATGTCAAGTTCTAAACCGACTTTGCGAACCTCATCTTTAAACAGGTACTTAAGCGGCTCTATTAATTGCAGGTGCATTTTTTCAGGCAGGCCCCCAACATTGTGGTGCGACTTTATTGTTGCAGAAGGTCCATGCACACTTACGCTTTCAATCACGTCAGGGTATATCGTTCCCTGTCCTAAAAAATCAATGCCTTTAATTTCAGAAGCTTCGTGCTGAAATACATCAATAAATAATCCACCGATGGTTTTTCTTTTTTCTTCGGGGTCCGCTTTGCCTTTTAGTGCATCATAAAAAAGTTGTTTTCTGTCGACACCTTTTACGTTCAGGCCTATCTCTTTATAAGTTGCTAATACCTGCTCAAATTCATCCTTTCTCAATACCCCATTGTCAACAAAAATTCCATGAAGCCGGTCTCCGATAGCTCGGCTTATTAAGGTTGCTGCTACTGTGCTATCGACACCGCCGCTTAAGGCCATTATAGCATGTCCGTCTTTAACCTGGCTCTGTATTTTTTCGATGGCTTCATTTACAAAAGCGGCGGGTGTCCAATCCTGCGAGCAGCCGCAAATATTTACCAGGAAATTATAGATGATCTTTTTTCCTTCGGTTGAATGATAAACTTCGGGGTGAAACTGCAGGGCATGTAAGGGAAATCCATCAACCGTTGTTTTCCTGAAAGCTGCTACCGGAATACTTTCGGTTGTAGCGAGTATTTCAAAATTTTCAGGCAGTGCAAGAATTGAATCCCCGTGGCTCATCCACACCTGCGAGCGGCTTGATAAACCTTCAAATAATATATCTTCTTTCTCAATTTTTAATTGCGCCCGCCCATATTCGCGTTTGTTGCTTTTCTCTACTGTTCCTCCAAATTGCTTTGCCGTTAATTGAGCGCCATAGCAAACACCTAAAACAGGTAGCTTATCATTAAAAGCTTTTACATCTACCGCCGGTGCATTCTGCTGGTTAACCGAAAAAGGAGAGCCGGTAAGGATAATGCCTTTTAAAGAAGGATCAAATTCAAAAGGTTTATAGTAAGGTATGATTTCGCAGAACACGTTTGCCTCGCGAACAGCACGGGCAATTAATTGAGTGTACTGGCTTCCAAAATCAAGAATTAGAATTTTTTCGCTCATAACGCCAACAAACAAAGAGTTAGTGTAGATAAAGTTGGAGGCGAAGGTAATTGAATTTCTGTGCCCTGATTATAAGTGCAGGGCTGTAGAAATCTACACTGTCTCTGATCCTTTACAACATAGTCCAATCGAGTGAAAAAGCATATGATAGTTCTTCAATATTTAAAGCAAATCAGCTTTGTACGATTGGTTAATAGAGGATATGAGCCAGGTGAAGAAGTGATTTGTACCTGCTAAAAGATGAGTGTAATGTGAATTGATGTAAAAAACCTAACCAGTATAAGAATTAACTACTTAAGCACTAAGCAAATGGACAAGAGAAGTAAAATTCTCAACTAAAAAAAGCGCCGGCAATAATTACAAGTAAAATTAGAATAACAATCTTAATAAGGTCTGTAACGTAAGTGCGCAGATAATTCTTTTTGTTGTTATCTGTAAACGAAGACTGAGAATAGTTCATTGGATTTTTGGGTATTTATTGCTTCTGTTTCTAAGCACGAAAAGTACCACAAAACTTTATTGCATAATATATAAAAGGTAAAGTCTGGAGAAAATGTTAATCACAGGTACAGTTATTAACAGGAATTAATAACAATGTATTTGAGATATAATATACTATAGATCTTTGTAGTAATGATTGGTGAATTTATAAAAATCATGCTTACTTAGCCGCTGTGTCTTCCCGCATTAGTTCGCGGCTGAAAGGACGAATGATTATACGCGTAGCGCCATCATAAGAAAAGTACTTTCCGATCCACCCGAGAAAAACTACTATTTTATTTCTTGTTCCAATAAGGGAAAATAAATGAACGAAACACCAAAGAACCCACGCTCTAAATCCTTGTGTTTTAAATTTTCCAATGTCTGCAACGGCCTTGTTTTTACCTATCGTTGCCATCGACCCTTTGTCGTTATATTTAAAT
>MWYU01000607.1 GCA_002050375.1 Chitinophagales bacterium 62-2 | reverse complement strand
GGTTAAAGCAGCACGTATTCTAAAAGTATCAGGATATTCTGCTACCTTATCCTTACCCTGCTTATCTTCCATACCAACCCTAAGGCCTGATTGCAATGCCTGGGTAAACAATCCTGATGAAAGTGTGCAACAGCATCAAATCCCATCTCTGCAATCTTTGAAATATTAAGGGTATTGATTCTGTTTTAAACGGCGAAGTCCAAAGCCAGGTGGAAACTCCAAATTTTACTTGTAACGCCATATATACTTTTGATATTTTAAATGCTGTCAGGGAAATTCCTCCTGCAAATAAATCTTTATCGTTTTAATTGAAAATTATGCATTGAAAAATTGAGTATTGAAAATTGAGTATTGAATAATTTTCTTCGAATCTATGCTTTTACAATCTTCAATTTTAAACGACCAAATTTTAAATTTCGTTGAGAGCAACCTTAACGACACTGCCTCTTAAGCTTTCGTTACCCGCATAATACCTTTCATAATTCTCCAATGTCCGGGGAAAGTACAAACAAAAGGATAATCGCCCGTAGCATCAGGCACTGTAAAAGTGAGGGTGAATTTACCACCGGGGTTCAGAAGTGGGGTAGCTTGCAGTACTTCCGGCATTCTTGGTACATAGTTCAGTTTTGTACCGTTTGGATCCGAAGCTAATTTATCTGCAGCCGCACCTACTTTTTCAAGGGTTTTTGGTTTTATCAAAACGAGGTTGTGCTGCATGTGGTCAGGGTTTTGTAAAACAATTTGAATAACAGTACCTGATTTAGCGGTGATTAAAGTTTTATCGAATTGCATTACATCTTTCACCACTTTTACAACAATCACTTTGCTAACTGTTGGCTTTGCGGCAGCAGCCATACTTTTTGGAGAACCTGGTGTAAATGCTTCTAATTTGGCATTGGTTAAAGCAGCACGTATTCTAAAAGTATCAGGATATTCTGCTACCTTATCCTTACCCTGCTTATCTTCCATACCAACCCTAAGGCCTGATTTCAATGCCTGGGTAAACAATCCTGATGAAAGTGTGTGTGCGATTTGTTTATTATTTATTGAAAGTGCCATTGCACCATCCTTGAGTAAACTTGCCCTGAACGATACCTTACCAGTAACCGGTAAAGGTTCGCTGTTTAAAAAATAAGACTTACCGCCCTGGTTTACCTGGAAATATAATTTATTCTCTTTAAGAAATAAACCATACCCATTTAGAATATCTCCATGAGCTACTATCAAACCTTCGTATGCAAGATCACGGGACTTCTGCAGGTCACCGGAAATATTTAGTTCCTTGTTCGTAACATCAGGCGCATCTAAAGAAGCAGCTCCCGGATTTCTGCGCACCTGGAGAGGAACAGATGAAATCCTATTTAAAATAGCAAGACGTTGAGCAAGCGATGCTTTGCTAATGTTGGAGGTAGTAGCAGCAACTCCTTTTTTATTAAAAGCCGCAGCAAAACCGGTTTGGTTTTTAGAGGCTGCCGCCATGATCGCATACTTCAACCAGTTGTCTTTTTCATTTTCCGGCTTAAGCGCCACACTCACCAGGGCTTCGCCAATTTCCGGAGATGGTTTCATATCTGCTAAGGCAAGAATGGCTGCCAGTTTAACCCTTCCATCAGGGTCGTCTAAAACCTTTGCTCTTTGAATTGCCATCAATGTTGCAGGTGTTACAGGCAGAACCTGAATGGCAGCTTTGCGTACACCGGCAACAGGGTGTGATAAGGCTTTAACAGCAACATCAAGCGCTTCTTTATTAGTGCCATTTAATGCTTTCAGCCCATGCAATGTCCAAAGGGCATGTATTGCAGATGGATTAATTCCGGCTTCATCCGCTTTCTCGTTTCTTACGATTCTATATAAAGCGGGCAGTGCAGTTTTATCGCCATTCTCAACCAGTAATCGTTGAGCTGTAGTGCGCCAAAACATGTTATTATTTGAAAGCGCATTTATAAGACCCTTCGTATCACTTTTACTTAAGGAAAGTGTGTTGCGCTGGTCCTTGTCCTTGTAAACAATCCGGTAGATACGGCCACGTTCGTGATCTCTTAAAGGATTTATATAAGCGTTACCTTTCCCGTTCTTTGCATTGTAGCCACCCCGTTCAACAGAAGGAGTTGGATTATGCTGAATGATGAAATCGTACCAGTCAACTACCCATAAAGCGCCGTCTGGTCCAACTTCTGCTTGTATAGGTCCCGCCCAGTCATCAGCGCTCGAAAGCATGTTCCAGCCATCTCCTTCTTCTTTAAAGCCTGCCCCGTTTTGTTGCAGCACTGTTCGGTGTATGAGGCGTCCTGTAGGCTCATTAACAAAAGCAATCCGGTTCCAATATTCTTTAGGAAAATTTCTTGCTGTATATAAGCTATGACCAGCAGCCGCTGTAAACCCGCCAAATACATCTACCTGCCGCAGGTTCTTAGTTGCCACATGCATTCCATAATGAGCATCTAGTTTTTCAACACCCGACTCATCAATCTTGCCCATAGCAAAATATTTCATGTCCATACCATAAAAACCTGTATGAGTATTATTTGCAGTTGATACAAATACATCAAAATCTTCTGAAAAACCAAGACCCCAGGTATTGTTACTGGTAGTAGATAAATATTCCAGTTTTCTACCGTCAGGAGTAAAGCGGTAAAGCCCCGAACTAAACTTCATCATGCTATCGCCAACTTTACCGTTAAAGCCGGAATAGCCCACTACACCCCAAATTTTATTATCGAGCCCATACCGTAAATTAGATGCCTGGGCATGAGTATCACTCTTGCCCCAACCGGTTAAAACAGGTTGTCTTATATCGGCTTTATCGTCACCATTTGTATCTTTTAAAAATAAAAATGAAGGAGCCAGGCTAACAACAATACCACCATTAGTAAATGTAAAACTGGTAGGAATATTTAGCTTATCAGCAAAAATGGTAACCTTATCTGCCTTACCATCGCCGTTAGTGTCTTCAAGAATTTTTATACGGTCATCTCCCGTATCACCCTCTTTTACTTCGTTTGGATAATCCACTGTTTCAATAACCCACAATCGGCCCCGCTCATCCCAGTTTATGAAAATTGGATTTACTACCTCAGGCTCAGAAGCAAACAACTGCAGTTCAAAGCCGGGTGGAACCTGCATTAACGACATTGACTGTTGCGGGGTTAACGGAGCCTGAAATTTTGGAGCAGGATCACGACGCTCATAATTAGGAATTACTGCCTCACTATAAGTAGGTTGTGCTATCTGGAAAGCAGCAAGGTTTGCTCTTGCCTTATCTCCCACTGCCCATAGTATTCCATTCTTTACAAGGGTTAAAAAACCGGGGTTATTGAAAGTGATTTCATCATGACCATAAGCAGTATAAAAAACTCTTCCATCTCCATAGGATCTCACCCAGGTATATGGTTCATGATGGTCGCCTTCCACCCTTTCAGATAATACCTCGATATTTTTACTGATCTTGGTATGCACATACGTTTCATCTTTTGTAGTAAAGGCGTTGATGCCTTTCATAACAGCATGATCAGGTTTGATAATTACTGCAGGAAAAGAATCTACTTTATGATTTGCAAACTGGCCGCCAATCATTTCTACTACTTCATCGGAGTTACGAAAACAATAAGAGGCAGAATGCAGCGGGATGAAACCTTTGCCGCTTTTTACAAAATTCAACAGCGCTTTTTCCTGGCTCTTAGTTATTTCGTCGTAATTAGCATATAAAACCAGCCCATCAAAATTCTTTAGGTTAGCCTCATTCAAATCATTGGGATCGCTTGTATAGGTAATATTGATCCCGTCTTTAAAATATTCTTTGTTCAGAATGTCGGCAAGCTGCTCTGAGTCGTGGTGTTTGCTTTTATGCCCGAGAAATAAAATTTCAAGGCGACGCGGAAGATCGGCAGCTTTATATGTACCTGCAACAAAGCAAATAGAAAAAAGGCAGATGGAACAAAGGAGGAGATGTGTTTTTTTAAGCATAGCAAGGCATTGAACCGTTATAAGGGATTACTTAGCGAATATCGTAATCCTTGTTTATAATATATTTTTGGATTGTATCATAATCCTGACCGGACCTTTCCTGATTTCTTTAAAAAATGAAATAAAGAAAAAATTGAAAGCGGTAATTCACAAATCTCTATTCCTGCATCAAAAAAAATCTCGCCAACAAGTACTGTTTCAAATGTTCTGTATTTTTTATCAACGTGATTATTGAACTATCTATCTTCACTATAAAGAAACCTCTTATCATGAAACAAGTTTTTTTCGTCTTCTTATTGCTTATTGTTAATGCCTGTTATGGCCAGAAAAAGCAGGAGCATGGCAAATGGATAAAACTATTTAACGGCAAAGATTTAAAGGATTGGAGCATAAAAATCAGAAATCATAAACTTAACGAAAACTATAATAATACTTTTAGAGCAGAAGATGGTTTAATGAAAGTAAGATACGACCAGTATGATAATTTTAATGAGCAGTATGGCCACATTTTTTATAAGAAAAAATTTTCGGCCTACCTACTCGTAATGGAATACCGGTTTACAGGTGAGCAGGTAAAAGGCGGTCCTGGCTGGGCTTTTAGGAACAATGGCGCTATGCTGCATTGCCAATCGCCACAAAGCATGGAATTAGACCAGGACTTTCCCATCTCGCTTGAAGAACAATTACTTGGCGGAAATGGCAAAGATGAACGCACAACAGCCAATCTTTGTACGCCGGGAACTAATGTAGTTATTAATAAAAAATTGTTTACGCCACATTGTACTAACTCAACTTCAAAAACTTTTCATGGCGATACATGGGTGCATGTAGAGGCTCTTGTGTTAAGAGATTCAATTATTAAACATATTGTTGACTCAGACACTGTGTTGGTTTATGAAAAGCCACAGTATGATGGTAAGGATAAGTGGGTGCAAAAAAAAGGTTTTAAAGATGGCCAATTAATTAGTGAAGGATATATTTCTTTCCAGGGCGAAAGCCATCCCTGCGATTTTAGAAAGATTGAATTATTTGATCTGCAACCCTATATGAATGACCCGAAAAAATTACAAAACGTGCTGGCACAATTGCAGAAGAGGAAGAAATAAAGCTCTTTCAAATTATAAATTATGGGGATAGATTGCGGAAAAAATCCACTTAAATTTTTGTATAATCAGCCCAAGTTCATCTAAAGTTCTTTCTGTTAATCCTTCCAGGTTTGTTTAATGTAGGTAGGATCACGCATTTGTGCGTCTAACTTTTTACAATGCGGCTATGCCTGTTATTTTCAAGCCTGTTTAAAAACCGGGCGGTTATGCGATAACTGTTCTTATAGCTTTGGCCTGCTTTATAATCCGGTAAAGCCCATTTTGATCCTGCGTTATCTACACCATACTTATACCGTACATAATCTGCAATGCCTTCTGTTAGCCAGCCAGGTAGGGTACTGCGGTCATAGTTTTGCACTATATGCATTACTTCGTGGGTAACCACATCAATATCTTCAGGATGCTTTTGCATCCATAAAAAACTAAATACAACTCTTCCAGCACCTGTTGCAGCTACGTTTTCATAAGCAGTATCGACCATAAATTTAACTTCCCTGCTTGCTTTCTTGTTGTACTGTTTAACCAGTTTAGGATATACTTTAAAGAAGGTTTCAATAAGCCTTTGCTCAAGTGCAGGGTTTAATTCAGCATAATTACTTTCGAAAGTTTAGGTGTAAACCTTTTTTCTTAATCACATCCCGGGCAGAAGCTCTTAGGGATAGTATAAATATAAATAATAGAGCTTCAACGCAAGATTTCAGTTGATTCACCAATTAAGAATTTTTTACTGGTCTCAAAACGATAGTTAAAGCTATGCACTTTAGTGCAAGACTTTAGTTTCTACAAATCTAAATAAGTTTGTAGGATGGAGAATATAAGAAAGGGTAGTCATAGTATTTATGAGCTTCATGTTCATATTGTATGGAGCACAAAGTATCGCTATTCTGTTTTGAAAGGAGAAGTCCAGCAAAGGTGCAGGGATTTGATAAGACAAACATGTGACAGTCTTGATGTAAGGATTCTAAAAGGAGTGGTGAGTAAAGATCATGTTCATCTTCATTTAAGTTATCCGCCTAAACTGTCAGTAAGTGATCTGGTGAAACGGTTAAAGGGTAGGAGTGCGAGAATGATGTTGGATGAGTTTGCGGAATTGAAGAAACGTTATTGGGGTCAGCATTTGTGGGGGATAGGTTATGGAGCATGGAGCAGCGGAAATATAACAGATGAGATGATAGAGAACTATTTGGAACATCACAGAGAGGGTCCGAATAATGATCAGAATTTCATTCTTGAATAATTTTCAATGCACTTTCAGTGTAAGGGTTTTAATGCTGTTTACAGCACTCTCAAATGACTTTCAGTCAATGGCTGTTCAAACCTATGGATTTCCAATCCATAGTATATTTAGTTTCAAGTGGAGAGACCTGGAACCGCAAAAAGGAAAATTTGACTGGAAGTTTTTTGACGACCAGCTAAAGATCACCGCTGATAATAATTTATATGTTGGCTTTATGGTTTGGGTTGGGCAATTCAGTCCCGAATGGTTATACACAGTGGATGGCATTCCTAAAGTGATGGCTAACGATAAAATTCATGAGGAGATACCCTATTATCCATTTTATCTTTCTGAAAATTATAAGAAGGATTACCTGAACATGCTTCATGAAGTGGGGGAACATATAAAATCGCTTCCTCCCTCAACCCGCAATAAATTATTATTCTGGATGAGCGCTGAAGGAAGCACCGGCGATATCACACCTTACAAGGCTATACCAACAGACCCAAAATACAATATCAGCAATCAGCAGTGGTTTCGACTTTAAAAAAGAGGCGTGGACTAATATGTACAACTTTGGAAAATCAATCAATCCTCAGCTAAAC
>MWYU01000594.1 GCA_002050375.1 Chitinophagales bacterium 62-2 | reverse complement strand
CATTACAACCATGCAAGCATTATTGGCTGGAGTGTGGGAAACGAGATTGGCGATTCTCCCGGAGTTATGGAATATGTTGAAGATGCTATTCAGTATGTAAAATCTGTTGATACAACGAGGCTGGCAGTAATGGTAAGTCATACAGCTAACAAGCCAAAAGATCCTATACAATATTCGGACATTGGATTGATAAATAAGTATGGGACAAGCATCGGCGGGCTGGCAGATATTATACATAAGCAGCATCCTGATAAGATATTATTTTATTCGGAGTTTGGTTATGGGCAGTTAAGAGAAAACCTGGATGCAGATGTTGACGCAAAAGGTATGATCGATTCGCTAAGATTTAAGCCTTATTTAATAGGAGGTTCACTCTGGACGTTCAACGACTACCGCAGTAGTTTTATAGGAACAAAAGAATTTTCAGAAAACAGGCCGTGGGGCATTGTTGATGTATTCAGGCAAAAGAAGAAAGCATGGTATTCCTTCCGGAAGGAATACGCTCCCATTAGAGGCTTAACGGTTGAAGTTGATAGAAATACTCCTTCCGCAAAAATTACAATAACGCCGCGTAAGTTGCTCGATTTGCCTGCCTACACACTTAAAGATTATATGTTGATATGGGAAGGGTTTAATGAAAACAACAAGATTAAGGAAGGTGGATTTATTAAGCTGCCCGTAATTATGCCTGGTGATAAGGATATAGAAAACAAAATACCGCTGAAAGACTTATCAGGTTTGTCACAACTAAAAATAGAACTGCTGACCCCTAACAATTATTCAGTTTATGATACCACCGTTTATTTCAAAAAACCTCAGGTTCCGGGGATTATTTCAGCAAAGGGTATAAGGACAGAACAGAATAGCATATCTCCTAACTCAGGTGCTATCCGGGTAATATTCGATAGAAAAGATGCTTCCGCTCTTTATAAATTAAAATACGGCGTGAATGATTTATTGCAGGAAACAGCACCTACGCTTAATAATTATATTGACATTTTAAAACTACCTTTTAACGAAACTTACCAGGTAGCAGCAGTAGCCATAAATGCTGCAGGCGAAAGCGCTACTTCTGATGTGAAAAAAATAAAAGTTGAAATGGGATTCGCACCACCGCTCGTCTACTACACCGAACCGGCTGATAAGGGATTTTTTGTAGGATATGCAACGGACCAGGATGACTATCTCTTCAGGATTCAATACACTACTAAGCCCGGAGATTATACCAATGCCACTACCATTCAAACTAACACGAAAGGTGTATTGTTTGTTCCCGAATTAATAAATGGTAAGCCATATTATTTTAGAATGAGCAGGATAAAAGATAATAACTACCTGACAGGCTGGTCTGAAGAATATAGCGTTATTCCGGATGGACAACAAATGCCTGCAAAACCAAATTTGCAGGGAGTAATTCGAGATAATAATGAAGCAATTATGGTTTTTGAGCCGGTTAAAAAAGCAATAGGTTATACAGTTCAGTATCGTAAAAAGAATTCTCTGGATTGGAAAGCATTTGAAGTAAATGCAGCAGAATTAAGGCATATTAGAATAACCGGACTTAACGGAGAAGACATATACGAATTTAGAATTGCAAGCAAAAATGCCAATGGAAAATCGGGATTTACAGAAGCTGTACAGCAACTTAATAGTACTAAGTAAATGACACAAATGGTAGAATATAACGTATAAAATTAGGAGTTATGGTAAAGGCAGATAAAACGGGTGAAAGGTTACTTCCGCTAACATCTTTAACAAGCGATCTCGTAGTTGTGGGGGGAGGCCTTGCAGGTGTATGCTGCGCAATTACCGCTGCCCGTTCCGGAATAAAAGTAGTATTAGTACAGGACCGGCCGGTGCTGGGCGGTAACTCTTCCAGCGAAGTAAGATTGTGGATATTAGGTGCTACTTCTCATATGGGAAATAATAATCGTTGGGCCAGGGAAGGAGGAGTTATTGATGAGATATTAATTGAAAACACATATAGAAACCCTGAAGGAAACCCTATTATATTTGATACTGTACTATTGGATAAAGTGGTTAGTGAGCCAAATATTACGTTGCTGCTAAATACAGCTGTTTACCAGGTTGATAAAAAAGATGAGGAAACTATAACATCAGTCAGCGCTTTTTGCAGTCAGAGCCAGAATGAATATAAGTTAGTTGCCCCGTTGTTTTGCGACGCTTCAGGTGATGGTATTGTTGGTTTTTTAGCCGGTGCCGCTTTTAGAATGGGTGCAGAAAGTAAAGAAGAATTCGGTGAAAAATTTGCTCCCTCAAAAGAGTATGGAGAGTTACTTGGTCATTCACTTTATTTCTACTCCAAGGATACCGGTAAACCTGTAAAATTTGTTCCGCCTTCCTTTGCTTTAACCGACATAAGTAAAATACCGCGTTATAGAAGTTTTAATACTAAGGAATATGGTTGCCGGTTATGGTGGCTTGAGTACGGAGGTCGGTTAGATACTGTTCATCAGACGGAGGAGATTAAATGGGAACTATGGAAAGTAGTTTATGGAGTTTGGAATCATATAAAAAATTCCGGTGAATTTCCGGATGCCGAAACCCTCACTTTAGAATGGGTTGGAATGATTCCCGGTAAAAGAGAAAGCCGCAGGTTTGAAGGAGATTATATTTTGAAGCAGCAGGACATCGTTGAGCAAAAAACATTTAAAGATGCAGTGGCTTTTGGGGGCTGGAGCATTGATCTTCATCCGGCTGATGGGGTTTTTAGTGAAAAGCCTGGATGTAACCAGTGGCATAGCAAAGGCATTTATCAAATTCCTTACCGTTGTTTATATGCAGGAAATATTAATAACCTATTTCTTGCAGGTCGTATTATAAGTGCAACACACGTGGCTTTCGGTTCTACAAGGGTTATGGGAACAAGTGCTTATACAGGCCAGGCGGTTGGGATGGCTGCAGTAATGTGTACCCAAAAAAATCTTACACCTAAAGAATTACTATCGGATGATTTCTTAAAGGAGTTACAGTTAAACCTGTTGGCTATAGGTCATTATATACCTGGTATTAAAATGAAGGATGAAAATGATCTGGTTCAGCACGCCTCTATTACCGCAACCAGCACGTTGTTATTAAAAGAGCTGGCTGAAAACGGAGGACTGCACGTATTAGATGAGTCAGTTATTCAAATGATACCGCTTAAAGCAGGTAATGTTCCGGGTATAACATTACATGCTTATACAGATAAACCTACAATACTTGAAATTGAATTACGTACAAGTGATAATCAATACAATTACACTCCCGAAAGGGTTATCGAAGCAAAGTCATTGCCCTTAAGTATTGGAAGGAATTGCGTTCAGCTTACTTTTAATGCAACTTTAAAAGAGGATGGGTATGCATATTTATATCTGAAGAAGAATGAACAGATTAAAGTGTCGCGTTCAATAAATAGAATTACCGGCATACTATCCTTATTTAATAGCATCAATGCAGCCGTATCGAATTATGGAAAGCAAGAACCAACAGAAGATATTGGAGTAGATGCTTTCGAATTCTGGTGTCCGAAGAGGCGGCCTGCAGGTGAAAACATTGCATTAAAATTTTCAACACCATTAGATGTTTTTGATGCAGACAATATTAGAAACGGGATTACACGCCCCACCAATTTGCCAAATGCATGGGTTGCAGAATTACATGATAAAAATCCCGCAATTACTCTTAAATGGGATAATCCTGCAACTATTAAACGTGTTGAATTAAGTTTTGATACCGACTACGATCATCCAATGGAATCTGTTCTAATGACTCATCCTGAAAACATAATGCCTTTTTGTATACGCAATTATGAATTGGTGGATGATCAAGGCAAAATTGTTTATAAGAAACAAGGTAATTATCAAACGCGTAACGTGATAAATTTTGAAGAACCTTTAACCGTAATGCACTTAACGTTGCATCTTGAAGCACCTGGAAATAATGTACCTGCTTCTCTGTTTGAAATCAGGTGTTATAGTGAGTAGGTAAGTTACCACCTTTATAAACATCGCTCCTAATGCTAACTAATCATGCCGAATGAACACTTCAATTGATACCTACGTAATTGTAATTTTTTCTGTTTTTATTATGCTCGTCGGGTTCCAGTTTTCCCGTACTGGCAGAAATCTTAAATCATTTTTTGCCGGGGGCGAAGCGGTGCCATGGTTTATTGGAGGGCTGTCGTTGTTCATGAGTTTTTTTTCAGCAGGTACATTTGTAGCGTGGGGATCCATAGCATATAAATATGGATGGGTAGCTATTACTATTCAATGGACAATGTGTATTGGTGGATTGATTACAGGGTTACTTATTGCTCCAAAATGGAAAGCAACAGGCAACCTTACTGCCGCTGAATTCATTAAAGAACGTTTAGGTGACAAAGTACAAAAGAGCTTTATTTATATTTTCATGCTCGTCTCTCTTTTTATTAAAGGCTCGGTTTTGTATTCTGTGTCAAGGCTTGTAAGTTCTTCTTTGGGGCTTCCTTTAATGCCTTCAACTATGGTATTGGGAATATTTATGATTGCATATACTGCGGTAGGTGGTTTATGGGCTGTAATGGTAACCGATATACTTCAATTCGTAATTCTTACTGCTGCTGTGTTTATTATCATTCCCTTAGCCTTCTCGGAAGCAGGTGGAGTAAATACTTTTTTTAGCAGAGTTCCTGATAATTTTTTTAATGTAGTTAACGGAGAATATACGTGGGGCTTTATTCTTGCATTTGCCTTATATCATATTTTTTATATCGGCGGCAACTGGACGTTTGTACAACGCTTTACCAGTGTTGATAGTTCGAAATCAGCCTCAAAAGTTGCTTTTCTTTTTGCGGGTTTATATATTATCAGTCCTGTTTTATGGATGATACCGCCTATGATCTATAAAACGATTAATCCATCTCTGCAGGGACTTGAAACAGAGAATGCATATTTGATGGTATGTAAGCAGGTATTGCCTGCTGGATTGATGGGGCTCATGCTCACCGGAATGTATTTTTCCACTTCGGCATCAGCTAATACTGCTCTCAATGTGGTTTCTGCTGTATTTACCAACGATATTTATAAAGGAAGTTTTAATCCACGGGCTACAGATAGAAAGCTTATGCAGGTGGCCCGCCTATCGTCCTGGCTTTTCGGATTAGGAATGATTGGTATTGCATTAATTGTTCCGTACATTGGCGGCATAGTTGAGTTAACCTTAAGCATCGGCGCTATTACAGGAGGCCCTTTGCTGGCACCACCGATATGGGCATTGTTTTCAAAAAGATTAACAGGCAAAGCAACTATATACATAACCCTTATTAGCCTTGCCGTAAACCTTCTTTTCAAAATTATTTTGCCATTTACATCAGGATTAAAATTGAGCCGTGCCAATGAAATGTTGTTAGGTGTTCTGTTGCCATTTGTTATGCTAATCATTTATGAAGCTTACGCGAGGTATAAGGGTAAAATAAGTGATGAGTATATTGATTTTCTAAAACGAAAGAAGGAGCGTAAAGAAGAGGCCGTTGAAGTCAGCGAAGAAGAAGCTTTTGAAATAAAGAAACAAAATAAGTTTGGCATGAATGTAATTTCATTCTCGCTCTTCTTTATCGCCCTGCTTCTTTTTATTCTTAGCACTATCACGATAAAAGGTGGAGGTATGGTTGCCGGTATTGCCACACTTATTTTATTCAGTTCAGCTATCCCGTTTTATAAGGCGAAAAAAATAGCAATAGTATGAGCGATATGCCCCGAAAAACCATTTGTTCAATTTCTACTAATGTAGGTTGAAGTCGATTTGCAATGCATGGTAAAAAAGATGGAAATGTTTTAATCTTAACAGAAATAGTTTCATTTTAGAAGAATAAAATAGATCTACATGCCCATCAAAAGGCAGGAAGGCTGTAACGACGCATCAGAATCCATCTTGACCCTCTGAACGAATTTCGAACAACTCGCGCCAACAATCTCTTGATATGCAACAAGGAGTGGCCAACAAAGTTTTGAAGGAGGTATTGCGTTATTATTTGCCGCTCCCAGGTAATTCAATAGTGAACTCTGCATAATCCCCTTCCTTGGTTTCCACCTTGAACTATCCAACATTCTAATTCAATAAAAAAAGTTGCTTATGAAATCTTTTCTTACCCTTGCCTTACTTTTCTAAAGCAAAGCAATCAGCCAGGGTGGTTGTACCAATAAAAGTAAAAGTTCTGCAGTTACGTAACCAACTCAAGCAATGGTTGCCTTATCTTCCTGTTCTACTTATACTTAGTTACAAAATCCTATGTTAATGCAATACCTGCTTATCATAAATAAAAACATCAAAAAGTTGAACGTTCTCTCCATCAACAATCTTTTATTCGTGCTACTTATTTATGTAGATTTCCGAATTATAAGATCTCCTTTGATAACAATAGTGTTTGTACTATATGCAGAAAAGAAATAACTATTGATGGAATTTACATGAAGTAACTTTTGTTTTTTTACCCATATATCCAGGAAAACTTCCTGGATTGAATCTTCGATAAGAGAAGTATCTGTGGTGAGCTTTTTACCGTAGTTATAAAAGTTTTTAAAATAATCTATGTAAAACTTTGAATAAGCAGCACGATCATTATTAATAATATTTTCCCAATCTCCCTTAGTCATTACAGAAAATCTTTAGAAAGAATTGTAAAAGCTATTAAATATAATATTAACCCTAAAGTTTTAGTAAACTAATAGGAATAGTAAGTCTCTTTCGTAAAACCTGGAAACCCTGGTTCTATCGCCTGTGTAATGAGGCAGCTGTGCAGCTTTTTTTAGATCAAATAATATTCGGGTCCGCATATAGTACAAACACTATTGTTATCAAAGGAGATCTTATAATTCGGAAATCTACATAAATAAGTAGCACGAATAAAAGATTGTTGATGGAGAGAACGTTCAACT
>MWYU01000635.1 GCA_002050375.1 Chitinophagales bacterium 62-2 | reverse complement strand
ATGCGGAACAGGATTTACAGAAGGTTTCCTATTGCCTCCCATATACTCTCCGATATATCCTCCACCTGATGCAATTACAGAAACTGCTTTAGCGGCATCAATACAACTTCCGCCACCGATTGAAATAATAAGATCACAACCTTCTTTTTGGTAAATTTCTAAAGCATCAATTACATATTCATCTGTGGGTTCTGAATTTACACCTAAGTAAACTGCACTGTCAACATTTTCTTTTTTTAACCGGTCTTTGCATTCAGTTATGTTGCCTAAAGCTTCCATTGTTTTGTCGCTAACAATCAGGGCTTTCTTTCCTCTTACCACAGCCTCAGATCCAACTTTTTCAAAAGATCCTTTTCCGTATATAATTGTTTTCGGAGCTCTAAAAAATGAATGTTTCTGCATTGCTTATCGTCTTATTAATGAAATCGCAAACAGTACTTTGGCTTTTGTTATCTTTTACTGTTGTCGCATTTGTTGATCGGTGATCAACTCGTTAATTACCAGAATTCATAACAGCACTCTTTGCATATTCTACGTCTTTAGAAACGTCAGGCCTTATCTTTTCCCAGTGAAATCGAAGGTTGTCGTTCTGTCTCCAGGGCTTTCCATTTTCTTCGCTATAATGAGTTAAAGGCATATCGTTATAAATAGGGCGTGTTATGGAGATAACCACATCCCAATACTTTAATGCGTCTTGCAAATGTTGCACAGCATGTTGTTTGTTTTCTTCACCGCCCTTTAATTTGTAAGTATGTAATGCCACTGCTCCTTCCAACCTTTCTGCAAAATGCAATCCCAAATTTGCCCATGCTTTAATGTCGGCAACCTCATACATCAGCGAATTACTGTTAGATGTATTTATGTTTTTAACCAGGGCAAGAGCCTTATTACAATCCTGCCGCAGCAGACGCGCAAGAACAGGAGGAGTAATTTTATTGCCGGCAAAGGAACCTCCGGCTGAAGTTGTTGCCACATATTCAGAAACAGAAACATAATCGGGATCAGTAACGGGCTGGTTAATAAGCCTGTTGATCGAAATATATTCAACCCTTTTTACTTTACTGTCAAGAGCCATAAAGCCTTCGCTATAAAGGGTGAAGTCCCAGGTAAAATCAAAAAAAGAACCAAGGCGTAAGGGAGTTTTTCCTGCAAGTGCAGATGCCTGCAACAGATTTTCTGCCTGCTTGCCATAGCGGCGGGTAAACTCTGCTTTAAACTTATCATCAGGAGTTGCAGGATTATACAGCAGTCTGCCCCAAATCTTATAGAACAGCCATTGTCTTTCGAAAGCATATTTCCAGTCGACCTTCATACCTGCTTTAGTAAAATAATCTTTGGCAGGAATGTAAGCTTCCGACCCTAAGAAATAACCCCCGACGTAACCCGGCGTATTTAGTGCAATGTGTTCCCGAACAAACTCCGGCACACCCCAACGCAGGCAAAAGAAATCTTCGTTTCGCGCCGTCCAGGTGATCTTATAATTTTTAGGAAGCGGGTTAAATAAAGCGTCGTACATCTTACCACCATGCACTTTAATTAGTTTGGGTGTTGAATGTGCATGCGACCAATTGAATTTTAAGTCTGACCATATAGGTGCTTCTATAAAATCCAGATTACCTTCTGCTTCAATTACTTTACGGGTTAACCGTTCTGTTTCTATACTTGTAGAGCCGCCTGAACCAGTATTAGCAGACAATGGAATTCGATGTACAAGTTTCAGCTTTCGCCCAGCCATACGCATGCCTTCAATAATGGTTGCGCTTATCCACTCTTCACGTTCCCTGGGGATCATGCCTCCCATATACTCGCCATGAGTAAGGCCCATTCCTGTTATCTCCGGATATTCCTGCAGCATCTGCGTTACACTTTCCCTTGTGTAACGCTTAATAATTTCTGAGGTATCGGCTTTGCCGAAAAAGTAATCATGATCGGGGTTATCCATAGCCACGTTATGTGCCTTAGCAAATGCCGGACTTACGAATATGTTGAAAGGAATGATATAGATTTCTATAGCCCGCTCTTTTGCCATGCGAAAAATACCATGAAACAAGCTCTGCCACTCCTGCAATTCTTTATCGGAAAAAGGGCTGGCTTCAGGGAAGTTTTTTGCTTTAATCATGTAAGTGTAAGGATGCAGATTCCAAAGGGTAAGGGCGTTAAAGCGATTTTCCGCCATCATATCTAAAAAGGCTTCCCAATAATTCAAGTCTTTACATGTTTCCACATGCTGATCGAGTGAAAAACTTCGGCGATAAGTGTCCCATGGAAGATCGTACTTTATCGCACGAAAAGGTAAATCAGGTTTCTCGCTGGCGCCCTTAATATTTTGCAAATTGATCCCATTACCCAGGTCTTCCACTATTGATAAACTTCCATATATCAAGCCCCTTTCATCGCCTCCTGTTACCGTAATTTTCTTTCCATTGTTTACTATAGAGTAAGCTTCTTTTGCAAGTTTTCCTGTATCAACAGTAAGGTCTATAATAAAGTTTGCATTAGCTTCTTTAACAGCTAACTGCTTCTTCGATAAAGATTTTTTTAACGCACCCGCAGCATAAATAGCCTGGGGCGATGTTTTTGAATAAAGGATATTTACACTCTGAGAAAAACCTGCAACAATGAAACTGATAAAACATGTTGTAAAGCAGGCGGCCGTTTTTTTCATCGAATTATTTTTTAATCTTGTTAAAATAAGAAACTGTTAGCCTTTTACTTAGATACATATTCAGCACTCTTCGCAGTTGCTACATCCTTTGCTACATCAGGTCTAAGCTTCTCCCAGTGAAACTCTAAAAATTGATTTTCTTTTGAACGTACACCGTTTTGTTCGCTATAGTGTACGAGTGGCATGTTGTTGTAAAGAGGACGCGTTATACTAATAACTTCATCCCAGTATTGCAATGCATTTTCAAGGTGACTTATAGCATTCTGCTTGTTTTCGTCACCGCCTTTTAACCTGTAGGTTTGCAGGGCGACGGCTCCTTTGATTTTTTCAGCAAAGTGTAACCCCATGTTGGCCCATGCCTTCACATCTGCTACCTCAAACATTAAAGTATTATTATTGGAAGTACTGATATTTTTAACCAGCTCAATCGCCTCTTTACAATCCCGCTCAAGCATATTTATCAATACAGGCGGAGTAATTTTATCTGAAGCAAAAGTTCCTCCCGCTAAAATTGTTTACATAATTAGCGACTGAAACATAATCAGGATCAGTAGCAGGTTGTGTAAGCAACCGCTCGACAGAAATGTATTCAACGCGTTTAATTTTATTATCCAATGCCATAAAGCCCTCGGTCATGCAAAGGCGCTAAGAGTTTCAGGCAAAGAAGCCCAAGTGTTTTTATGTTTGTTATAAAAGGTTTTTTGTCTTCTTTGCCTCTTTGCAATGTATTCCTTTGCGTCTTTGCGTGGAAGTTTTTCTTAACTAAATGACATTAACCTTTTTTACCCATACAAAACAACATAGAACCGAAATAGCTTTATCTGAAATTCGAACCTGGATGAACGCACTCGCCGGAAAAACTTTCTTACACAACAAAATCGATATTTTCAGTAATACGGGTTCCATCTTTTATAAAGGCATCTATATACATGTTTATTCTTTTTTTGGCTTCTTCATGGTTATTATTGTTCAGGTTGATGTTAAGCAAATCAATAAACCAGGGTAATTTCACTTCACTCTGAATGTAGGCTACAGCTATCTCTCTTGAAATCGGTAAGGTTGTTGTTTTTGATTCATCAAATACATCTTTGTTGCCGGCTTTTAGTAGTTTTTGGTATTCCTCTTCCAACAATCTTACAAACAATGCAATTGAAAACAAATCTCCCGCTTTTGTCCCTGTTTCCAAATCATCTTCCGTAATTGTTGCTCCCTTGTGAACCCACTCCCAAAGAATGCTTAACCGTATTTCACCTGTGGCCATATCTTCCATAAGATATAATATGTCATCATTTCCAAAGAAGTCTGCCGGCTTTAATGCGGCAGCCTGCATTCCTTGTCCAAACGCATTTCCGTATTGTATAGCAACACTTAATAAGTTTCGGGCTCCCCGAATAGACGTAGGCGCTTTTTCAATTAGTATTAGTCCATCAGCATCTTGCTGTGTGTATGTAAGCGTTGGAAATTTTCTTCCTAACTGGTTTGCCTCTCCAACCTTTTCCCAAACCGGGCGTACAATGTTTACCATTTTCCAATGCGCTACCCATTTTCCGCTTGCTCCTTCACGTTGTTCACGCTCTGCACCTGCTAAAGCCTTCTTCATGCTTGCAGTTACACCTGCCTCCGACCCTACCGGTATATTTGGTTCCATACCGCCTTGCCAAAGTGCAAAGTTACCATTGATATCAGGCGTGTTAACCGCACATCTTACACGGTTCTCATAATTACGCATATAGCCATAGGTCATTGTAATGGCCTCAATGTCGGGGTTGATGAAGCTCTTATCCCATGCCATTGCATCGGCTACACTATTAATATAATCCCAACGACCGGTGTTATATCCAACGAAATGTTTTCCAAGAGCAGCCCGGATTTCCATTAACTGGTGCGTTGCCTCCAGTTGTTCTACCAGTACATAAACTTTAATAGTCCCCACAGAAAGGCCAAGATGATCTTCAAGAGCAGTGAGCACATCCTTCCATAACGCTGCTTCACCTGCTGTTTGTATCTTAGGCAAATACAATACTATTGACGACCCGGCTTTTTGCAATTCCTGGTAATTGTTTACCACATATAAAGTAAGATCAACAATAGAGGCAGCCATTGCCACACCCTTCGAATCCCGGATGTGACGATCATCCAGATGAAGCCCTCGTGCACGAAATATTTTAGTGGTAAAATTTAATTGTTCTTTCCAGTCTGTAACAATGCTACGACCAAAAAAACTCATTGACCACCTGTTCATTTCCGCTGCTACTATTTCTGCAACTTTCAAAAACACAGGATCTTTGCTTATTGCCAATTTTAAGTTACGCTGGTTATCAAGCGACATTGTTTTTACCTGCCCAAGTGCATCTTCACCATCAAACATCCATCCATCAGCACCTGACAGCAATGCATAAGCTACATTGCGAATACTACTTTCAACAGGTGCATTAGGTTTTGCTGCAGGACCTGTACCCTGTATCCATTGCCGCTGCAAATCTGCTGGTATAATAGCCCCTTCAAATTTACCATCCCTTGCATCCTGCACTTTTATTTGTGTCCGTGGAATATAACTTTCAGGATCTAAAAATGTTATTCTCTTTTTTTGTTGCTGCCGTTCTGCTCTGCGTTGTATACGCGAAGCCATCGCCTCTTTAATGTCTTTGTTGAAATGAGCAAGCGAAGAAAGAGCAGAGAGAACTTCAGGTGTATAAACATCGCTGTAAATTTCTTTCAGCTTTTGCGGAATAATAATGTTATTGTAACTCATCTTTTTAAGTAATATCAAAAAATTGTATAAGGACTCACTATTTAGTGAAGATGTTTATGAATGAATGTGTCGATTTTTATCAAGTACCTCTTCTTATTTTTATCACTAATTTTTTTTCAGTTTCTTTTCCCTCCACTTCTACACCGGGGCGATGAATATCTTTAGGGAACGCAATAAAAAAAGTACCAGGTTCGGCTATATAATACTTGCCTTTACCTTCATAAAACGAAATATCTCTTGTACTGTTATACGGCACTACGACGGTAGCTGAAGAAAGTGGGCCTATACCAATTTTCTCTCTTCCTGTTATTACATAGTGAATGTCAATGTAATTTTTATGCGCTTCCCATTTTGCTGAATCAAGGTGCTTTAAAGGACCTTCCGTAACTCTTGCAAAAACATCTGCACCAACTATCGGATGATCACCAGGTGTAAGACTGGCGAGATCTGTATTTTTTATATAAGCAAACGCCTTATCCCACCATAACTTATTTGCATGATATTCTTTGGCGAATTGAACTTTGTCAATGGAATTATGAGGTTTCAGTTGAACACTTGAATTGGTAACTTTAGCAGCATTTGCATCAGATGAAGGCGTGTCAATTGTCCTAACAAACCCGTCGTATTTAACAGCAGTTTCAGTGGATTTGCCAGCGCTTAACCACTCCTGCTTATTAAACCATTTTTCAGCGTTTTTCTTGTTCCATTCATTGCCCGACTGTGCTATTGAGTAAAATGACGAGAGCAATGATAAAAGGATAAACACATATATATTGCCGGAGTTATTTTTCATAATTAATATTTTTAAAGCTTATCAGCATCACGTATCGCGCTATCTTGTTCCTGCGGTAAAATTAGTTTTTGTATTTCTTACAATAACCGAAACTCCTCCAGAATCAACCCTGTTGTTTGTTTCTATTCCTGTTACCAGGCCTGGTCTTATTTAAAAAAGTAGATTAATCGTTCGTCCATCCGTTATTATAGAATACGAACAAACACGGCTTTACCCCTACACCAATTAATTTTTTATTTTATGGCGGGCATTACAACTAATAAAACAACTTGCTGTGAAGTAAATAAGCGAACTAATCTTGTTTTATTGATGAATCGGATTTGGGCAAATCAAAATTCGGGAACCTTCAGTTTTATATTCACAGAATTCCTTTAATCAACCGACACGCTGCTTTAAAGTACTACTGCTTTTCCTAAACGCGCCTCTTCTATTTCGAACCCTTGACAGATTAAAATTCTACTGATACCTGAATTTATGATACCTGAATTTTAAATTGAATGAAGGACTAATACTTTCCTGTCAAAAATTTATTAGACTATCAGGAAATTACTATTACTTCATGATCAAGGATTGATTTGATTTCGAATGTACTAAAGCCATTGGCTACCGTTGCTGCTATGTTACCTTTTGATACCAGCGGTTTTATGTTTCGGCCGCTAACTCCTTTTGGCAACTTTAGCTTCACTTTTAACGGACCGATTGCAATCAATT
>MWYU01000684.1 GCA_002050375.1 Chitinophagales bacterium 62-2 | reverse complement strand
CCCTTAATTGATCTAGTAAATGGATATGAATTTGGTGTATAGCTGGTTTAAATTCATTAAGGAGAGTTATTCGATCAAAACCACTTCTTATGTCATTATGCCCAATCACGTTCGTTGCATTTTATTCTTTCCATCTGATTAATATAATCTTAGTAAGATAGTGGCTAATGGCAAAAGATTTATTGCTTATGATCATCAAACGGCTGAAGAAAAAACAATCTCATCAGGTTTTAATGCAATTGCAGGAAGGACTTTCGGTGAAACAATTGAAGAAAGGCAACATCACAAAGTATTTGAAGAAAGCGATGCGAAACCTATTTATCATCGTCAGTTCCTTATTCAAGAAAATAACCTACATGCACTTAACCCCGCAAGAGGTAAGTGGAAATTGGTTGAATATTGGGAAGATTATGAGCATAGCAGTGCAAAGTTTATATAAAGAATATAGTGGAAGGGTTTGTTCCAATGCATTATGAAGAACTATCCTAATTTAGAGCAGAATGTCAGGTTCCCTCGGCCACGCACAAGCTGTAAAAGGAGAACCTGGCAGGACAAAAAGCAATAAAATTCAGCGAAGCAGTTTGGACACCATTTTGCGTTGAATTTAGTTAAATGGGAAATAAAATATTAATTTCATACCCTCACTAAAATCATCTTATCCAAATGGGAAACGTAAATTTCAATTATCAATATCCCTACTTATATAGGTATGAAGATGATATTTATATAGACCAGTTTTTTGACACAGGTAAGATATTGATAAGTGCCTTTCATGTCTATAAATCCTATGATGATAACCAGTTAGGGGATCCTGAAGAAGGAAGAACTAAGGATTTTCAAGCCGCTGTGGATAGCAATTTGATGAAATCGTTTGTAATCGGACATTCAGAAGCGGGAAATAATGCATATTGCTTCTGTACTTCAACAATACTTGATCCAAAATTATTTAGAGTTTTCAAGCGGAATTCTGTATTTAGAATAACGGATTTGGCAGGTTTTGGAACAGAAATTTATAAGTCAATTAAGGAAGCAACCCAGGAAATTTTATTCGGCAATTGCGATTATTTGTATGAGAGAATTTTAAGGGGCAGACTTGGTATGATTGGCCTTCACTTTGAACCCACAGAGAATAATATTAAAGGCTCTGACTTTTTTTCAATGAGTCTTTTTGGAAACAAATTATTATTTGTTAAATTAATAAAATACCAATCTCAATGCGAATACAGGATATTATGGCAAATAGAAAAAGATGTAAATTCTTCAGTAATACTTGATTGTCCGGAAGCCACTAAATTCTGTGAAAAAATTTCAAATGAGGAAATGGAAGAAGTATTGCGCCAGTTAGCTTAGTCCCTGAAGTTGCTTAGCGAATTTAATACTCTCCCCATAAATTGTTATAACTACCTTATAAGTTAGTTGCGTCATCTTCACAGTTTAATTCACGCTCGAACTCATCCCATGATGTTGCTTTAGTTTTACCAGCTTTGTAGTTTTCGAGCCTTTCATTTAAAATCTGTTGATGCCAATCAGGACTTTTATCTTTAACTGTTATGTTGTGTTTATCAATGCCCATTGCTTCAGCCACTTCTAACAATAAAGGAATATTTTCCTGAGGTATATCTAATATTACTTGCGGCATGGTTTTCTTTTTGTAAAGTTATCAATTATTCATTCCTGCTTCTGTTTCATTTGCTTCCTTATTTACAAATTAGGAATAGCATGATATTGGTCATTGAAACATGACTGCTAACTTTGTAAAGCGCCTATCTTAAAGTTAAAATTTAAGAAGAAGAAAGATTTCTACTTTTTGAGTATATAATTTTATAATTATAAGTCGGTCTTTGCAATTATGTTTTGATCTAAATATTTGAAATGAAAAAATTACTGATTTCTATTTGCATTCTATTCAACTCTACTATTCTTGTAGCTCAGATTAATGCTGCCGCAACAGAAGCAAAAAACCATATAGGCCAGGTTATAACAGTATGTGATGTAATAGTTGATGCAAAATATCTTGAAAATTCTATGACTAAGCCTACCTTACTTAACGTTGGAGGCGCTTTTCCTAACCATCTTTTAACTATTGTTATTAATTACGGAGACAGGAAGAACTTTCCTTTTAATCCTGAGGAATTCTATTTAAATAAGAGGGTGTGTATAACAGGAACAGTTAGTGATTTTAAAGGTAAACCTCAAATTATTGCCCTAACTCCGGCAGCAATAAAAGTTGACGATTCCCAGGCAAGGTCAACGGGAAGTTCACCTGCAGGCACCCCAAACAGAACTGCTTCGGCAACTCAACCAAACATAACTACTTCACCTAATCGGCCCGCTAATTCCACTACCCCGGCAAATAATACAAATTCATCAGCTTCAACTAATCGCACAAATACAATAACCTCCGCAGACTCGGCAAATCTTACAGCAAGGCCTACTACTCCTACAAATCCTGGTAATACAGTAAGCACCACTGGTTCAGGTAACCAGTCGTCAAATACAACCGGGTCCAACACTTCCACAAGCGCTGGCAATAGAGCAAATACGACTGGTTCAGGTAACCAGTCAAATTCTACGGGTGCCATCAATCCCTCAAACCGTAGTAATACAACAAACCCGACTGGTTCAGGTAACCAGTCAAGTTCAACAAGTCCGACACCTTCAGCCAACACTGGTATAACAGCAACCCCAACCGGTTCAACTAATCGGACAGGTACCGCAAATTCAACTGGTTCAACCGGCAGTGCAAATACAACGAATCGCACAAGTGATGCTGATAATAGTATCTCAAGTGCTTACACAATAGAGATTGGTCCAAATCTTAGAGTAAGATCAGGTCCGGGAGAAACTTTCCCGGCAATTGAAGTAGCTAAAGCCGGAACTGAGGTAACAATTCTTGAATCTAAAAATGGATGGTCACGTGTATCCTACGAAAGAAATTCTGCGGATCAGGGTAAATTAATAACTATAGAAGGTTATATAAAAAACAGTGTTTTAAATTCGGCCAATACCCCAACTACAACCACTACAGCAACAAACAATTCAGCCAAAAAGACAAGTTCTCCTGATACAAAGGTTACTGACGATGATAACAAAAAAGCTTCGGGTAATAGTAAGAACTCCGATGTTTATTCCATTAAGATTTCAACGAGTCTTAGAGTAAGGAATGAACCTTCAGAAAGTTCGGATGTGCTTGAAGTTATCAAGGCCGGAACTGTAGTTTCAGTTATTCGTTCAGCAAATGGATGGTCCTATGTTTCATACCCTGGTAATTCTTCATCATCTTATGCTAAGAGTCAAACTCAAAAAGGCTACATTAAAAATAGCGTTTTGAAATAGTAGGATTGCGTAAGGCAGAAACGGTAGATGAATAGATTGTAGTAGTTGATTGTAAAGAAAGGATAGTTTAAGTATTAATTCATTTGCAAAGCTGGCAAGCGATAAGTTTGACCGTCATATACAAAAAGCTCATCTATCTCGAAAGTCCAATATTTGAATAAAGGAGATTTTTTCAGGTATTCTCTTATCTCATTTTTATTTGCGGCAGTCATCATAATCCAACTGCGATAACTTTCCATGCTTACAGCATAAGAGTCTATAATTCCTTTGTTTATTAAGTAGTTTATATAAGTACGATGCGGTGGAACTAAGGACATAAATTTATCGTCCATAGAAAAGCTTATGGTAATAATAAATTTTTTAAGGTTAGGTTCTTGCATTTTAGTACTTTATATAGTCCAGTCTATAATTTGATTTACGTACTCCTGTTTGTAATGGGTGTTAATTTTAATGTAATTATCTGTATAACCTTCCATCATCCCATTTTTTGAATGACTTTCAAACAGAACTTTCCTTGTTTCTCCAACATGCCTTCTTGTATGTTCACTCATCTTCATATAACTAAGGTTGCGGAGTTTTTTATTTCTCTCGTTTCGCACATTAACAGGAACAGCTTCTAACATTTCTGCAGCTAAAGTGTTTGGTCTTTCACTGTAAGTAAAAACATGCAGGTACGAGATATCGAGGGCATGTAAAAAATCTGCTGTCTCTGTAAAATGTTCTTCTGTTTCGCCCGGAAACCCAACAATAACATCTGCGCCAATTGCACAATGAGGCATTAAAGTTTTTATTAGTTTTACCCGGTCTGCATATAGCTCTCTTCTGTACCTTCTTCTCATTAAACCTAATATAACATTGCTGCCGCTTTGCAGAGGAATATGAAAGTGGGGCATAAACTTTTTACTGTTACCAACAAATTCGATAACCTCGTTAGTTAACAAGTTTGGCTCTATAGAGGATATACGGTAGCGTTCAATACCCGGTACATTTTCTAAAGCCTTAACCAGGTCAAAAAAACTTTCTTCGTGCTTTTTAATTCCTTCCGGTCCTCTTCCAAAGTCGCCCAAATTAACACCCGTAAGTACTATTTCTTTAACGCCTGTCAGGGCAAGTTGTTCAGCATTTTTTACAATATTTTCAACTGAATCGCTTCGGCTTTTACCACGGGCCATGGGGATGGTACAAAACGAACAGTTATAGTCGCAGCCATCCTGCACTTTCAAAAAAGTACGGGTTCGATCGTTCATTGAATAAGACGAATTGAAACCTGATACCTCTGTAATATCGCAACTGCAAATTTTAGCGCTGTTGCCTTTAGTAAGTTCTTTTAAATGTTCGGTAATATTAAATTTTTCTGCAGCACCTAATACAAGATCAACACCGGGGATTTCTGCAATTTCTTTTGGCTTTAACTGTGCATAACAACCGGTAACAACAACAAGACTTGCAGGCGACTTTCGTTGAATTCTGCGAACAAGCATTCTGCATTCTTTGTCCGCATTGTCTGTAACCGAACAGGTATTAATTACATACACATCAGCATGATCAGTAAAGTTTTTTTTCTCAAAACCATCATTTTCCAAAATGCGTGAAAGGGTAGATGTTTCTGAAAAATTTAATTTACAACCGAGGGTATGAAATGCCACTGATCTTTTCTCCTCCATAGTTGCAAAGATAATATAATGAGTTATTTTAAGGGCTAACGATAAACACTCTATTCATATACTGCTGGTAAAGCATAAATTTTAAAATCTGCATTTAACTTTAGCCAATGAATAATAAAAAAGCTCTTCCCGTAATCTTTCTGGTTGTATTAGTGATAATTGCCCTTGCAATAAAAAGATGCGATAAGCCATTTAATCAAAACACTGAACAAACAAGACGTGCAGAGAGAAATACGCAGGTTAATAGAAATACCCGGGTTAATAGAGAGGACAACAATGGCAGGGTTGTACCTTTCGATAGAAGGACTTCTGATTTGTTTTTTACCAAGCATGCTAAATGCCGTATGAGGTGCCGGCAAATTAGCCAGCAGGAAGTGAAAGATATTCTGCTAAATGGGAAAGTGAATTATAATAAAAGCGATCTTAACGATCCCAAAGGACCAACCTATGCTATAGAAGGAGTGACTGATGACCAACAGCACGTAAGAATAATATTCGCACCAAAGCAAAAGCATTTAACAGTAGTAACAGTGATAGATATTGACGTAGAACATCAGTGCAACTGCGCTTAAGCAATAGCTTTAAGTTGCGCAATAGTTGCGGCAGGATCAGGAGATTTAAAAACGGTGTTTCCGGCAACCAGAACATTTGCACCGGCCTTTATAATTGAAGTTGCATTGTCTGTTGTTATGCCGCCATCAATTTCAATCAGTACCTGTAAGCCTTTTTCGTCAATCATCTTTTTTAGTGTCCGTATTTTGTTGAGGGTATTTGGAATAAATTTTTGTCCGCCAAATCCGGGGTTCACGCTCATTAAAAGAACGAGATCAATATCATGTAAAATTTCACTTAACAAACTAACGGGCGTATGAGGGTTTAATGCAACACCTGCTTTCATACCGAGGCTCTTTATCTGCTCAATGTTTCTATGCAGATTAGTGCATGCTTCTATATGAACTGTTAATATATCGGCGCCTGCATTCTTAAAAGCTTCAGCATATTTTTCCGGCTCTACAATCATTAAATGAACATCGCAGGTTTTATCAGTCGCTTTACAAATTTGCTCAACAACCGGCAGACCGAAGCTAATGTTGGGGACAAACCTGCCATCCATCACATCTAAATGGAACCAATCGGCCTGGCTTTCGTTAAGCATGTTACAATCTTCCTGAAGTCTAAGAAAATTAGCGGCAAGTAATGATGGAGCAACAATAGGCATGGCTGAATGGTTAAAGGTTGAATGGTTGATAGGTTGAACTGTTGAATAGTTGATAGGTAGAGGAGTTGACAGGTAGGTTAAATGTGATTTGGAAAATTATAAATTAAATAGCAATATCTGAATTTGATATACGAGTGAGATATCGATCCTTCCAATTGAGTTACTGTGATGTTACCTTAACCATGTAAGAGTTTGTCATTCCATACATGTTATTATAAAAACAAAATGACCTCGATTGTGAGGTCATTAATATTAAATGAGGTAACAGTTTCCTACCTCTTTTTGTCGTTTTTTTAACGTTGTTCAGCGCCCTCTTTTTTCACTGAGCCTGATACTGTTGTCGTTGTTTTTGTCTTCTTAGCTTGAATTGGACGATTAGATGCACTGCTGGCCTTCTTCTTTTTTGTAGAAGATGCAGCCGAAGTAGTGTGTTTTTTATGTACCGTTGCCGATGCAGTTTTAGAAGCGTCAGCAGGTTTTTTTGTTTCTTGTTTAGACTGTACAGTAGTTGTTTTAGACTTTTCTGTCGATGTAGTTGTTTGTTGTGTTGACTGCGCAAAAGTTGTAGTTGCTAAAACTACAAGACCCATAATAAGGAAAGCAATTTTTTTCATAATGAAGTTTTTAGAATTAAAAGTTGTAGACCTGTTTTAATGTAAGAAGTTAAAGCTCCTGACTTTAAAGTTAAAAAACTTTCAAAACAATAGTTGAGACTTAAGAATAGGTAAGTAGTGGAAAAAGCTGAAAATGAATGAAATACTTGTTTTTCTATTCCTATAATCTGTATCGCCATATTCTCTCAATTAAGTAGAGTTGTTCATTTAATTTAATCCATTTATAGTATTTTCTTACCTTCGCAGCCCGAAATAAAACCTTCGGAGTTATATATGCAAGAAAATGAAATTATTAACCCAAACGCTGATGCACAGGAGAACGCGACGGTAGCAGAACATGCAACTGAAGTAACTACAGCGACAACAAATGCACCTGAGGAAAATGTTGCAGAACAATCAATTGCACCTGCACAACAACCGGAGCCAATTGTTGCAGAACAAGCAACTGCTCTTGCACAACAACAAGAACCAATTGTTGCAGAACAAGCAGTTGCACCCGCACAACAACCGGAGCCAAAAGTTGAAACACCTCACGACGATTTTGACTGGAGCATTGACAAACGCAATGTTAGTACTTACAAAAAAGAAGAAAGAGAAAAGTATGATTCAGTGTACGACAACACTTTCGTACAAATCAACGATGGCGAAATCATCAATGGTAATGTGGTAGGTCTTACTAAAACGGATGTGGTTGTAAACATTGGTTTCAAGAGTGATGGATTGGTTTCCCTAAATGAGTTTCGCGATCTTACTAACCTTAAGGTTGGAGACGACGTAGAGGTTATGGTTGTTGAGAAAGAAGACAGGGCCGGTCACCTTCACCTTAGCCGTAAGTCTGCAAGAATTTTTCGTGCATGGGAAAGAATTGTTGAAGTACATAAGACCGGCGAAGTTATTACCGGTACTGTCACAAGTAAAACCAAGGGCGGTCTTATTGTTGACGTATTTGGCATGGAAACATTCTTACCGGGAAGTCAGATAGATGTTAAGCCGGTAACCGACTACGATCAGTTTGTTGGTAAAACAATGGAGTTTAAAGTGGTAAAGGTTAACGAGGCTATTAAAAATGCTGTCGTATCCCATAAGGCTCTTATTGAAAGCGACATCGAAGCTCAAAGAGCAGAGATTATGAGTAAGCTCGAAAAAGGCCAGGTGTTGGAAGGTACTATTAAGAACATCACCGACTTTGGAGCATTTATGGACCTTGGCGGTTTAGATGGCTTGCTATACATCACTGATATCAGTTGGGGACGTATCAATCATCCAACTGAAGTACTGAAGCTGGATCAGAGACTGAACGTGGTTGTATTAGATTTCGACGACGACAAAAAGCGGATAAGTCTTGGTTTAAAACAACTTACTCCTCACCCATGGGATGTGTTGGGTGAGAATATTAAAGAAGGCGAAGTTGTAAAAGGTAAAGTAGTAAACATCGAAGATTATGGCGCTTTCTTAGAAATTATGCCAGGTGTTGAAGGTTTGGTACATGTAAGTGAAATTACCTGGGCTAACACTCCAATCAACGCCAAAGAATTCTTCAAGCTTGGAGATGAGTATGAAGCTAAGATTGTAACGTTAGATAAAGATAGCCGCAAGATGAGCTTGTCAATCAAGCAAATGAGCGACGATCCTTGGAGCACTATCGAAACCAAATTCCCTGAAAGAAGCAAGCACGAAGGATTAGTGAAGAATATTACGCCATATGGTGTATTTGTTGAACTTGAACCAGGTATTGGTGGTATGATTCACATCAGCGATTTAAGTTGGCTGAAGCGTTATAATCACCCCGGTGAATTTACCAAAGTAGGGGAGAAGATCGATGTGATTATTATGGGCATCGATAAAGAAAACCGCAAACTTCAGTTAGGCCATAAACAATTAGAAGAAGATCCTTGGACTACACTGGAAAGCACTTTCGGTATTGGATCAATGCACGAAGCTACTATTACCAGAAAAGATGATAAGGGTGCTTTAGTACAATTGCCTTATGGTTTAGAAGGATTTGCTCCTGCCCGCCACCTTGTTAAAGAAGATGGTAAAACTTTAAATGCTGATGAGCATGCTCAGTTTATGGTTATTGAATTTGACCGCAACGAAAAGCGCATAGTGGTAAGTCATACCCGTATTTGGGAACAGGCACAACAGCAGGAGAAAGATGCTGCAAGAAAAGAAGCACGTGTTGAAGCTGAAAAAACAAACAAGGCAGTTAAAAACATACAGACCAAAGTTGAAAAAGCTACTTTAGGTGATCTTGGAACTTTAGCTTCCATTAAAGAAAAATTACAACAGCAGGAAGATAACGATAGTAATAAATAACCCTTCTTCTATATTTCTACTAAGATGCCTCCGGAAAAACGGGGGCATTTTATTGTAGGTCAGGTTTATTTTAGTTCAGGGTAATTGCAGGGTGGGTAAAATGCTTTATTCCTGCAGAGGCACCCTTAAACTTTATTTTCAAAATAAGGTATCTCGTCATGCGACACATCTTCTTTCTGTTCCCAATAAGCCAAAGTAACTACGCGGCCATCTTTTGTTTTTAACAACCTCCCAAAGACAGCATTAATGGGATTGAATGTAACATCAGTTACGCCAACAGTAAACTTAGCAGAAGGCGGCGGAGAAGGTTCAGCAATATTATTTGTGGCGGCGGGAGGTACGGGTGCGGCTTTTGTTGCGGGACTTGCAACAATTACGACATTATATTTATTTAGTTTAAGAAGATCATTTAAGAAGTCTGTTCTTTCCTGCGATACATTCTTTTCAACAATAGCACACTTCACACCATTTAATTCTTCAAACTCATGATTTTTATTAATAGCCATGGGAAAAGTTTTAAGTTTTAAGTTTTGGGTTTTGAATTTTAAATTCAATCTACTTTAAGTCTCTATTCATTATCACTAATTAGTATGCACTATTTATTACTCACTAATCATCATTCATTGATCATTACCCACTGATCTGTATTCATTATTCACTAGTAGCTGCTTCAAATTCCTGTACTTAACAAATGGATATAATCATAAATGTAGCTGATAAATCCTACAGCAATTACGCCGGTTATGCAGGCATAAAGCGCAAGCTTTGGCATAAGCGGAATGCTTATTTTTTCAATAGGTTTAAGATTCTCATCCATAAAAATTGCTTTTACAATTCTTAGATAATAGTAGAAAGAAATGATCATGTTTAAAGCTGCAATACTGATGAACAAAAAGTTGCCTTTTCCTGAACCGGCAAACAATAAGAAGAACTTACCAAAGAAACCCGCTGTGGGAGGCACTCCCGCAAGTGAGAATAATGCAATCGTAAGTATCCAGGAAAGCACGGGATTAGTTCTATAAAACGCCTTGTAGTCGCTGATGCTTTCTTTGCCTGTGGCAGAACTAACTAAAGAAACCACACCGAACGCCGCAAGATTCGAGAAGACATAGATCAGGACAAAATACACTACAGAAGCTGCCCCGGCCTGTGAACTGCCACTTATACCAACTAAAATAAATCCCACCTGTGCAATGGATGAAAAAGCAAGGAAACGTTTAAAGTTATCCTGCCTGATGGCAAATAAATTACCTACAATAATTGTAAGCAACGATAGGAGGAATAACATATTATACCAGGCCTGTGCCAATGGTTTGAAGACTGTATACAATACCGAAACAAATACGAACAATACAGCCCCCTTTGAAATAACTGAGAGAAACGATGTTACGGCAACAGGAGCGCCTTCATACACATCGGCAGTCCACAAATGAAATGGCGCGACAGATATTTTAAAAGCAAACCCTGCGAGTAAAAGAATGAATGCAAAAATTTGGAGGGGGTTATTATTTAAATATTGCGGTATTTGAGAAAATGTCAAAGTGCCTGTCGTACCATAAATTATAGAAATACCAAACAGCAGTAACGAAGAGGATAAAGCGGAAGAAAATATAAGTTTCATTGCTGCCTCTGATGAACGCCTTTTTGCTAAGTCAAAATTTGCGGCAGCAGCTAAAGGTATAGTTGATAATTCAAGCCCCAGATAGAACATAAGTAAATTTCCTGCCGATATCATGAAGAACATACCGACCATAGTTGATAACAACAGGATGTAAAATTCCGGAACGTGCTTATGTGTCTCTAGCCAGGAAGTGGATTGCAATGAAATGATAAGTATGCCCAGGTTTAAGATGTTCTTTTCGAGTATCATTAATTTATTAGTGCGAAACATCTCATTAAACAGCACACCTTCGGTGGGCCATAGAAAGCCTGCAAAAAGGTTAGTAAGCAGCAATATATTCACAATATTCATATAGCTCCCGTTGCTCCTGTCTTTGCCCAGCTTCAAAAACAGCAGGATAAATATGATAACAATAAGCATCATTTCCTGTTTCATCAGTATTAAGAAATCTGTCCACATAGCGAGTTTCGAGTTTAAAGTTTCGAGTTTACAATTTTTGGGGTTTTTGCTGTCATTCGGCTATTGTTATGGAACATGGAACTTGTAACCGGTAACCGCCCCTACTTCACCACACCTAAAACTTTATTTATAATCACATCTGTTCCCGGTCCTATCAGTTGATTAATGAGAAAAGGAGCTACACCAATTATTACAATACCGATGATTAAAATACCTGCAGCAAGTTTTTCATTCCACTTTGCATCGGTTAATGTTTCGTAAGCGCTGTTCATGGGGCCCATAATTGTTCTGCCTGTAGCCCGTAAAATATATACAGCGGTTACAACAATCGAAGCACAGGCAAGTACGGTGGCAAGTCTGTACCATTTATCAGGGTTCTGCCATGACCCCATAAACACTGTAATCTCTGCTACAAATCCACTCAATCCCGGCAATCCGAGTGAACATAAACCGGCAATAACAAATACGGTAGAAATGAAAGGTGTTACCTTTAATAAACCCCCTAACTCCGCTACCAGCCTTGTATGCGTTCTGCTATAGATCATGCCGATAGCAGCAAAGAAAAGGGCTGTCATTAAACCATGCGAAACCATTTGTAGTACCGCGCCATTGATCGAGGTTTTTGTAAGCATTCCAATACCCAGTAACACAAATCCGCAGTGGCTTATGGATGAATATGCATTGATGTATTTCAGGTCGGTTTGCATCAGTGTAGCAAAGGCTCCGTAAATAATGGCTATAGTTGCAAATAAGATAATAACCCATGAATAGGCCTGAGCTGCATCAGGCATTAAATAAGTGGCAACACGCAGGCAACCATATCCGCCAAGCTTCATAGATATACCCGCAAGAAACATAGAGGCTGCTGTAGGCGCTGACGAGTGTCCATCGGGCACCCAGGTATGGAACGGGAACAAAGCAGTAAATACGCCAAAGCCAATAAAGGCAAAAGGAAAGAATAATTTTTGAACAGTTAATGGAACAGGCATTTGAGCTATCTGTAGAATATTAAAGGTATGCGTGTTGAAATAAATACCTGCTAATCCAACAAATACCAACGCAGATCCTCCCATCAGCATTAGGGCGAGCTTCATGGCACTGTATTCTTTTTTGCCGCTTCCCCAAATGCCAATTAATAAAAACTTTGGTATAACAGCAATTTCGAGAAAAAAGAACAGGGTAAACAAGTCAAGAGAAATAAAGAAGCCATAAGCGCCAACACTCAACAGCATCAGCAAAAAGAAAAATTCTTTGCTTAGCTTTTCAGTTGTCCATGAAACTAATATACCTGCAATAACAATAAAAGCGGTAAGTAAGATCATTGCTATGGAAATGCCATCTACCCCGACATGATAATTAATATTTAGCGGTTTAAACCAACTGTAACTGTACTGAAACATCATTTCCGGTGAACTGGCTGTGTGTTGCTGCATGTATTGGAACAATAAGAAAAAGGCGAGTCCCAACTGTACAACAGCTCCAGCTAATGAAATATTTCTCACCTGCTTTAATCCCCTGGAAAATAAAATACTAACAGCAGTCAACAGAGGGATAATAATTAATAATGACAAATTCATAATCTATTCTTTTAGTGCCACAGGCACGACATGTTAACTAAAACAGCCGTATTATAATGATTGATGACCAATTCATGTTTCCTAAACCAGCCGGATTATAAATGATTGACGACAAATTCATAATTATACTTTTAGTGCCATCGGCACGACATATTAGTAGAAGCCAATATTACAGTCAATAGATTAAGCTCCGTAGGAGCGAAATGTTTTTTAGTCATAGAATTCAAACAAATATTTTTCATCGTATGCTATGTCATAATTCCTCAAAAATTCAACATACTCTTCTTTGAAATTTCTTTTTTGATGATGCAAAGGCTGATTCAAAATGTAATTCACAACTTGCTGCGACTGCGATTTAGAATAACTAAATGCACCAAAACCTTCCTGCCAGCTAAAATCCTCATCTAAGATTTTTTTTTCTTTAATGAAAGACGTGCTGTTTGATTTTATATCTCTTACCAAATCAGAAATAGCTATGTTTGGTTTTATGCTTACTAAAATATGAGTATGGTCAGGCATGCAATAAATAGCATACATTTTTTGGTTTTTATTGCTGACTATCCCTGACATATATTTCTGTACTTCTTATCTAAAGGGTTCTTTAATAAAATTTCGCCTGCCTTTTACAGTAAATACTATTTGAATGTATATCTGTGAATAAGTGTTTGGCATTTATTGATTCGTTTTATTTCGTTCTATTGGCTTTACTAACATTTCTCTCCTACGGAGCTCGGTGAAATTTATTTTGTATATTCTACTACTACTAACATTTCGCTCCTACGGAGCTTAATAAATCTCTTTCGTTTTCTACTACTACTGATATTTCGCTCCTATGGAGCTTTGCTGCAATTAGATTATATCTTATTTCCACAGATAAATAAATATGATCGCTAAGCCAGCTATACCTCCAAAAAAGTACAAGGCATAACTCTGCACTTTCCCTGACTGCACCACCTTTATGATATTAGAAGTTGTTCCTGTAACGTTCGCCAATCCATTTACACAACCGTCTATAATGTTTCTATCTATCCATGCTGCAGGTCTTCCAATTAAATTGAAAATGATTTTTTTTGTTACAAAAAGATATAATTCATCTATATAAAATTTCTTTGCTGTTGCATTGTAAAAAGCTCCCATGGAAACAGCTATTATTGCCGGCTTTTCGTTTTCAGTTTTATACAACCATGCCGCCAATAATATGGCGAGTGTAGACAATAATACAGGTGCAATTGAAAACATTACATCAAGCTGAGTTTGAAGGGGGGTACCATTTGCTGTTACCAATTTTGAGAAGGGAATAAACCCTGCGCCAACAGTACATACTGCCAATATTATTAAAGGCAGTTTCATAGATAGTGTTCCTTCGTTATGATGTTCAAATCCCTCTACTTTAGGGAGTGCCGGGGATGAGGTCTTATTCCAGAAGATAGAGAAATATAAGCGGAACATATAAAAAGCAGTAAGCACGGCAGTCAACAAACCAATACCATAAACGAATGTATTTGAATGAAATGCCGCTAACAATATCTCTTCTTTGCTAAAGAACCCTGCAAAAGGTGGTATACCTGCAATAGCCAGGCAGGCGATCAGGAATGTTAGGTGTGTTATGGGCATGAGCTTTCTTAGTCCGCCCATGTCCTTCATGTCGTTACTATGCACCAAATGAATAACAGCGCCGGCGCCAAGGAATAATAATGATTTAAAGAAAGCATGTGTAAACAAATGGAACATCGAGCCCATGTATCCTAAACCTTCTTCACCGCCGTTTCCTGAAATCCCCAAAGCGAACATCATATAGCCAATCTGCGACATGGTAGAAAACGCTAAAACGCGTTTAATGTCAGTTTGAGTACAGGCTATAATTGCGGCAATCAAAGCAGACGATGCACCAACCCATGTAACAATGTTTAAAACAACAGGATCCATAGAAAATATGGGGAACAAACGTGCTACTAAAAAAACACCTGCTACCACCATTGTTGCCGCATGTATTAATGCAGACACCGGCGTAGGTCCCTCCATAGCATCGGGTAACCAGATGTGCAAAGGAAACATAGCCGACTTACCCGCACCTCCTATAAACACTAATGTTAATCCCCACGTTAGCATTGATACCCCTAAAAAAGAGGCTGTAGTAATACCTATAAGTTGCGGAGATTGAGCAGAAGTTAAACGTTCGGTAAGTGTATTGAAATCTAAAGTGCCGCCATAAAATCCCAGGATTAAAATGCCAATTAAAAAACCGAGGTCAGCAAAACGTGTAACAATAAATGCTTTTTTGGAAGCAGCTACTGCTGAGGGTTTATCAAAATAAAATCCGATTAATAAATAAGAAGAAACACCTACCAGCTCCCAAAACATATAGATCTGGAAAATATTGGATGACAGAACCAGGCCCAGCATCGAAAAGGTGAACAGCGAAAGAAACGAGTAATAGGTTGCAAACCTGTTTTCACCTTTCATATAGCCAAGGCTAAATACATGCACCATCAATGATACAAAGCTTACAATAACGATCATCATCACCGATATAGGATCGAGCAAAACTCCCATATCTATAGAAACATTTGGAGAAAACTGCAGCCATGTATATTTCAACGGTACGATCTTCTGGTAAATGCCATTGACTTTACCGTCAACAAAGAAATAGTTATACGTCGTCATCACCGAAAGCACCGTTGAAGCAGCCAAAGCTGTTGTGCCAATAATCCCGGAAGATTTTTTAAAATACCTTCTTCCAAATATTCCTAACAAGACAAAGGTTGCAAAGGGCAATAAAGGAATTAGTAGAATGTATAGTTGATAATTCATAACCAATAATTAATGATTTATGTGATCTCTTACATCAATTCACTAAACACTCGTAGCACCAATCCACAACTCAAAAATCCAAAACTTAAAACTCAAAACTCGAAAACTGACAAGTCAAAACCCAAAACTCAAAACCCAAAACTCAAAACGTCCCTACCACTTCAATTGGGCAGCGTCTTCCACATCGATCGATTTGTGGCTTCTGTAAAGATTAATGATGATAGCTATAGCAACGGCAGCTTCGGCAGCAGCAATAGTGATAATAAAGACAGCGAAGAATACACCATCTAATTTGTCGGGATATAAATACTTATTGAAGGCGACGAAATTAATGTTTACGCTATTCAATAACAGTTCTATTGACATGAGCATTGTTATCATGTTTCTGCGTGTAAATAATCCATACATGCCAATAAAAAACAACGCAGTGCTTACAAAAAGAATGTGGGTTAATGGTACTTCGTTCATTTATACCTCCTCCGTAATTAGTTGCTCCGGAACAGATGGAATAACCAAGACAGGTGGAACGGGTGTGTCTTGTATACTTTCTGCAGTGACCGTTTTTTCGTCAGCAGGTTTTTCTCCGGGTGCTTTCATCGCGATAACTATACACCCAATCATCGAAGCCAGTAACAGCATGCTCACCACTTCAAACGGAAGTATATATCCATGTTCTGCTGTGCTCAGCATCTGCGTACCAATGTTGCTAACTGACACATTGAATGGTTTTAGAGCCGCTGTGCTGAAACCATATTTATCAATCAGGTTGTAAGTAAAACCAAACCCAAATAGAGCCGCCACAACTGAAAAGATAGTTCGCTTAAGGAGAGGCTTCGGCATTTCTTTACCTGATTCCTGCGTAAGAAAAATGGAGAAGATGATGAGAATAACAATGCCGCCTACATAAACAATTATTTGTACCGCCGCAATAAATTCAACCCGCATCCAGAAATACAACCCGGCTATACCAACTAACGAAAACAACAGCCAGATGGCAGCACGGAAAATTTTCTGTGAGGTTACCGCTAATAACCCTGCGCCTAATATAAAAGCAGAAATGGCATAAAATATAATAGCAGATGCACTCATTTATTGTGTTTTATGTTCAGTATATCGAGACACAAACTTTAAACTTATTCTACTCCTTCCCTAATTTTTGAACCGGGTCTATTTAATTTTTTAAGAAGCATACTTCTGTCGTATACGCTATGCTCAAAGTTTTGTCCCATTTTAATGGCGTCCGTAGGACAAGCCTGCACACATAAATTACACATTGTACATAACTCCAGGTGATAAACAAATGTATCAAGGGCTTTTTTCTTTTTACCCTCTGGTGTTACATCAAACTTTGTAATGATTTTTATAGTGGCATTTGGGCACGCCAGTTCACAGGCTGTACATCCTGTACAGGCATGCTCATTGTTTTCATCGTGCGGCATAATTACCTCGCCCCTGAAGCGGTCAGCCATTTTTAAAGTGTCCCTGTTATCCGGATATTGCTCTGTTATAATTTCTTTAGGATGCACAAAATAATAGCCGGTTCGCTTCATGCCGGTAAGCAATGATTTTGTTGCTTTGTATATATCCGATAAGTATTCTTTAATGAACATTGTCTTTGTTTAAAATTTTTTTATTTACGGTCATTTTATGTCTCTTCATCATCGTTGCTCGTGTTCTTGTGCTGTTAGTATTTCTATTTACCTTTTTTTGGGGTCTTTAAGGCGATAAGGGTCTAAGTTTCGCAAAGTCCTGGCGTTTCTTTGTGCCTTCGTGTCTTTGCGGCTATATCAAAAATGCCACCCTAATATCGCTATCACCGTTACAAGTAACAGATTGAACAAACTAATCGGTAATAAATATTTCCATTCTAAATTAAGCAACTGATCTACCCTCAATCTCGGGAAAGTCCACCTGAACCACATGATCAAAAAAATCATAAAGAATGTTTTTGCAAAGAACCATATTGAAGAAGGAATGTAATCCATAATATGATTAAACCCTTCCCAGTTGCCGATATGCAGCGGCATCCATCCTCCAAGAAACAGGGTAGCGCCAATAGCACACACAATAAATATATTGATGTATTCTGCAAGAAAGAACAATGCGAACTTCATTCCTGAATATTCTGTGTGAAAGCCGGCAGTAAGTTCTGATTCTGCTTCAGCTAAATCAAAAGGAGCTCTGTTGGTTTCTGCGGTAGCAGCAATGATGAATATCACAAAAGCAATAATAACAGGAATGTGGCCTTTAAACAACCACCATCCATTTTGCTGCGAGCTGATAATATCCCCAATTTGTAAACTACCCGTTAATACAACAATGGTTAGAATAGAAAGGCCTGCCGACAACTCATAACTCACTATTTGTGCACCACTGCGCATTGCACCTAATAACGAATATTTGTTATTACTCGCCCAGCCTGCCATTAATATTCCTATCACCGACAGGGAGGATACCGCTGAAACATACAAAACGCCAATATTAAGATCCCACACCTGGAAACCTTTCGCAAAAGCAATGGGAGCTAATAAAAGCATGGCCACAATCATAACTACAAAAGGAGCCAGGTTAAAAAGAAATTTATCTGCGCCGTCAGGTGTTAATCCTTCTTTTAAGATCAGCTTCAGTGTATCGGCAGAAGTCTGAAATATACCCATCGGTCCAACCCGGTTCGGTCCAAGACGGATTTGCATATGTGCTGCTACTTTTCTTTCCATCCATACCAATACTAATCCCAACAAGGCAAACAAAGTTGTTGCTAATAGTATTACTATCACGCTTTCAAAAAACAATACCCATGCAGAACTGAAGTTTGCACTCAGCCAGCCTTGTATCCAATTTGTTATGCCCTTTAAACTAAACATATCCCAATTACGCCAACCCCTAAAGGGGCTAATTTTATACTCAATAATTCGTTCTTTCATTTCCTCCATTATTCCCCCTTCGGGGGTAGGGGCCTTCACCTATCTATATCCGGTATCACTAAATCTAATGTTCCCATCGTTGCCATAAGGTCGCCAATCTTACTGCCTCTCACCATATGGTCTAATGCTGATAAGTTGGAAAACCCAGGTGACCTGAACTTTATCCTGTATGGAGTGGTTCCGCCTTCGCTTACTATATACACCCCCAGTTCGCCACGTGCAGTTTCCACCCGCGTATAAAATTCTCCTTTAGGTAATTTTAGTACGGCTTTTGTTTTGGCCAGGTAATCACCTGCAGGAACATTATCAATTAGTTGTTCGATTATTTTAATAGACTCCCTTAACTCCTTTACTCTCACCTGATAACGAGAAAAAGAATCCCCTCCTGTTTCCAGCATTTCATCAAACTGCACCTGGTTATAAACTTCATAAGGATAAATCTTTCTAATGTCGCAGCTTACCCCGCTGCCTCTGCCCACCGGGCCGGTACAGCCGTAAGAAATTGCATCTTCTTTTGATAAATAACCAACCCCTTTAGTACGACTTTGAAAAATGATGTTACCTGTTACCAGTTCATCATATTCGTCAATGTTGGATTTGAACAGAGTAATGAAGTCTTTTACTTTTTGCTGAAAGGTTGGATGAAGATCGGCCATTACACCTCCGGGAACCATGTAGTTCATGGTAAGCCTTGCACCGCAGGTTTGTTCCATTATATCGTTAATGGTCTCTCTTTCGCGAAAGGCATAAAAGAAAGGAGTAAAAGCGCCTAAATCCATCGCCATCGCTCCCCACCATAATTCGTGTGAGGCGATACGTGTCAGTTCATCCATTATAACACGTATGTATTGCGCTCTTGCCGGAACTTCAATTTGCATTCCTTTTTCAACAGTCATCGCACATGCATGATTGTTGATGTGTGCAGAGAGATAATCCATTCTGCTCGTTACATAAATGAACTGTCGATAGCTAAGGCTCTCACACATTTTTTCTATTGACCTATGAATATATCCAAGATGTGGTTCAACCTTCTTAATCGTTTCTCCGTTTAATGTAACCACCAAATGCAATACACCATGAGTTGCGGGGTGTTGAGGACCAATATTTATCACCAGATTCTCCCCGTCCCCTTCGAAGGGGTCAATAACTGCCGGCCTTTCAACTATTTGTGTTTCCGTATACATAATGTTGTTCTTCTTTTCCCCCGTTCTTAGGAATAGGGGCTGGGCTTTAAAGCTTTATCATGTTAACAGGATCATCAAAATCTTTTCGTAATGGGTATCCTTCAAAATCATCCGTTAATATCAACCTTCTCATATCAGGATGATTACTGAAGCGCACTCCAAATAAGTCATATACTTCTCTTTCATGAAACTCTGCAGTTTTCCATATATCTGAGACAGATTCTATTTGTGCATCGGCTCTGTCCACTTTCGCTTTTAGCACAATTGTATGCCTATGTAATGTTGAAGAAAGATGATACACCATTGTCATGTGCGTTTTCCAATCGATGCAGGTAAGAGAAAAAAGGTAATCGAAATTGAAAGGGGCATTGCGTAATAGGTTTGCTAAACTTTTCCATTGCGATGCATCAACATGTATATTCAACCATTCGCCGGTTTCGTCATAAGTTGCAGAAGGTTGTATTCCCGATATAAAAGCTTTAATTTCTTCGTTTGTCATCATACCTGTTTTCAATTCTAATACAACTCAACCCTCTATACCCAAAACGTTAGACTCTAAACCTCAACTCGAAACTTCAAACTTGTTTTACCTGTTCTCTTGTCCATCCGCTTTTAATTTTTTCCTGGAGTGAAATTAATGCATGAAGTAAAGCTTCGGGACGTGGAGGACAACCGGGAATATATACATCAACCGGAATAATATGATCGGCACCTTTTACTACAGAGTATGTATTGTAGAAAAACGGGCCGCCACTTATAGCGCATGCTCCCATTGCTATAACGTATTTAGGATCAGGCATCTGGTCGTATAATCTTTTAAGTACAGGCGCCATTTTATTTACAATGGTTCCGGCGATAATAATTACGTCAGCCTGTCGCGGTGAAGCCCGGGCTACTTCAAATCCAAATCTTGCAAAGTCGTATTTCGCAGATGCGACGCTCATCATTTCGATACCGCAACAACTGGTAGCAAAGGTTAGCGGCCACAAAGAATTGGAACGTGCCCAGTTTACAATATCCTGCATTGTAGATGCGATAATACCACCACCTGGTGTTGGTATCACCTCTCCTGGAAACTCTTTGTTCGTTTCGCGTATTTGTTCTCTTACATCCATTTTAATGCTCCTTTTTTATGGGCGTATAAGAAGCCCATGAATAATATAAAAACAAAAATGACGATTTCAACCAGCGCAGTTATTCCAATCTTCTTTACAACTACTGCCCACGGATACATAAATATTAATTCAACATCGAAGATGAGGAACAACAAGGCAAATAAATAATAACCAACGTTGAATTGGTGCCACGGAGAAGTTTTTGTAGGAATGCCACACTCATATGGCTGTCCTTTTTGGTTGTTCTTGCTTCCTTTGTTAAACAACCTTCCAGCGAGGATACCGCCGGCAGAAAAGGCTATTGCAGCAATTGTTAAAACGATTAGCGCTATCGGGCCCATAAAACACTCTTTAATTTTAAGGATGACGTTGTAATTTACAAGTTATAAATAGTTATTTAAATAAACTTCAACTTTCTGAAAAGGCCACTGTGTTTCTGGCCCTTGCTAACGTCGTCATCAGGAAAGTATAGAAGCATTAAAAAAAATTTTAAGAATAGGAGCATTAAAAAAAATGTTTTGGTTTTGGTTGTTTTGAAAGGCTGCTTCAAAAGGGCAGCTTTTTTTAAATGGAAATTGAAGTTAGTTGTCCTGCATAATAACAAAAAGGCTGTAGGGATTTAGTAAACAAAACATAGATGACACTCATTAACCGGTAATTACTAATCAAATCCTTAAATCCGTTTCATCTCTGTTCCCTTATCTCATAAGAAGTTTAGCCGGTTTAGACTTACCGGCTTGTTTAGACCCTGCTTAAAAATTGCTTTAATTATAAAGAAGGAAACAACTTTACGCTAATTATTATTTCAAAACAGGTTTTAATTGTTCGAAAAAGAAAACTCCTTTTTTATTGGAAGTAATGATATCGGGTAAGCCGTCTTTATTAATGTCGCTAACCCCGAAACTGTTGCCGATACCGGAATTGTTATCTATTTCATGCGGTATCCAATGCGGATCTTTTCCTGGTATAAATTGAAACCAATATAGAACAGCGGGTTCAAAAGACCCCGGATCTTGACCGTTATTATGCGCAAAATAGCGTTTGCCGGTAATAAGATCGGGATGACCATCAGCATTCATGTCTTTAAATGCAAGTGCATGCGTCTGCGAGAAGCTTTTACTTATCTCATGTGTTACCCAGTTAGTATTGCCCGGAGCATCCTGTTTTTGTTCGTACCACCAGATGCCGTACTTATGGGCTGAAGAACTAATCACATCCTGGTCTCCATCTTCATCCAAATCATAAACAAACATGTTGGCACAATCTTCTCCAAAATCAGCAGGGTGAAATCGCCAGTTTGCATCTTTTACATTTTTCGGAGACTCCCACCATCCGGATTTTATAAGAACATCATTTTTGCCATCTTTATTTACGTCGCCCCAGCCAAGACCATGTGTGTACCGGTGTGTTCCTCTTACACTGTCGTCACTAATTACATAGCGTTGCCAAATAGTATCTCCTTTTGCTACAGGCGACTTTAACCAAACAACCTGTTTCGCAGTAATGTCGTTGCAGATAATATCCATTCTTCCGTCGATATCTACATCAACAAAGGCAGGTGTTTCAATGCCTGCGGTTTTTAAAATCATATGCGATGGCCAAAGGCTCTTACTATTTTTTGGATTTTCATACCATACGCAAACTCCTCCCGGCTGATCAAACCTTATGAGGTCGGCCCAGCCGTCGTTATTTACATCCATACAAAAATTTAAAAAGGTGGTGCTATAACCAGGGACAGCATTTAGAGTATCGGCATGCACAAGGTGCTTGTTAAAAGCGGGGGCCTGATACCAATAATTACCGGCTAAAACATCTGTAATACCATCATTATTTATATCGCCTGCAGCTACACCTTCTGAAACAAATGTTTTGCTAATAATATGTTTTTTAAAACTGACTGCCGATGCTGTTTTCAATGCGTGCTGTGCTTTTGATTGTAACATTAAAAATGTAATTAGGCTAAGCACAATGAAAGGACGGAATAAAAAACGTTGAAATAAAATCATGAAGTTTAGTTTAACAAGGCAAACATTGACAAAGACTAATAATGAAATTGAAAGTTACTTAGCAGTTGTGTAAAAATGAAATAAAGGGAACAAAGATGACAAGGACTTGAACTGTCATTATGGGTTAATCCGTGTTATCCGGGTTCTATTTCACTAAATGTAGATACTCTCTTAGCAATGACATACTATAATTGGTAGCGATAATCTTGTGTCTCATTCGAAATATTGGTTGGTTAAGTAGAGCTTTCTAATGATACCGATAAAAGTTTTTTAGTAAGGTGGTGGTAACAATACCAGTTACAGAGTGAGCATGTTTTACCAGGACCTCCAAGGCATCGCTAAACAAAGCGGACGCAAAAATTACGGGGGAAGGTTAAGCATTAACCAGAAAGAATTTAATGACCGTTTGTCTGCCCAGGTAAATGTTGCCACTAACTTAACAGGGCTAATCTGCTTTGCAATGGCATTAACTGGGAAACAGTGCTTACGTAATCCCCACCGTACCAATTTATAAGCCCGATGGCAAGAATCACTTAAACGACTTATCGTCTCCATCAAGGATACGAATAAAAAGAGGCGTCTCATACTTTTGAAACAGCCTCTTTAAAGTTTTATAACAAATTAGTGTGTGCAGCTAAATAATCCTATCCTTAAAGGCCTTGGCTACCGCTTCACTCTTGCTGTTTACGTGCAGCTTCTCATAAATTTTTTTAATATGGCTTCTTACTGTATCAATCGCAATGAACATGTCGCTGGAGATCATTTTATAACTATAACCATCTACCAGTAATTGCAGCACTTGTTTTTCCCGGTCGGACAAATTGTAATCTTCTCCTTTTTCATTGTTCATTGAAGAGAACATCTTCAATACCTGCGAAGCAACGGATGCAGTCATTGGAGCACCGCCTGTATGTGCATCGGATATATATTCAAGCAAGCGTGAGGGTGGAGTTTTTTTTAAGATGTATCCGCTTGCGCCATTCTTTATTGCCTCAAATACATTTTTATTATCATCAAAAACTGTAAGCATCAAAATCTTTACATCATGATTAATATTACGAATCTTTTTTAAACCTTCAATACCGTTTACACCGGGCATATCAATGTCCATTAATATTACATCCGGTTTATAGATTTCCACTTCAGACAATACATGATTGCAGTTTTTAAAAGCAGCTGACACTTCAAATCCTTCTGATCCATTTATGAGCATCGTCAGCCCTTCTCTCAACTGGGGATTGTCTTCATAGATCAATAGTTTTATCATTTAAATTTATTTAAACAAAAGTAACATCGATAATAGCGCGACCCAACCACATATTGATGTGAGTGAAGATGTTATTGAGGGCATTTTGCTGTAGAAAAAGTGAATCAAATCATAAAAACAGTTTGATAAAACCTGTCATCCTCAGAAAAAATTTCTTATAATAAAAAATGAACATGTAAAAAATAAAAACAAACTGGTAAGAATTGGAAACGCCATCTTCACTTACCTATTAGCCGTAATCCCACGTGTAAACTCGGAAGGAATACGACGATGATAATTATTAGAGCAGGCCGTTATCCTGCCGGTATATTTTGACAGGAATACTACATGATAATTATTAGAACAAGCCGGTAGAATTAAAAACTATGAGAAGTTTTAAAGAGTTCAGAATAAGTAGGAGGTGATATCTGCAGCCACAATAGTTGATTGTTGTCCTGACTTCAAATTTTTAATTACGCAGGTACTTTCCTGTAATTCTTTACTGCCTACAATAACTGCATAACCGATTGCTTTTTTTTCAGCATACTTAAATTGCTTATCAAACTTCGCGTTTTCATAATAGATTTCGCAGCTTACTCCCCTGGATCTTAACTGCTGCATTAAGTTGAATGCTGCTTTGCTTTCTGCTTCGCCAAGGTTAAAGAATAAGACTTGTGTTCCCGTTTGAACTTCTTGAGGAAATAATCGGAGTTCTTCCATCACATCGTAAATTCGGTCAACGCCAAAGCTTATTCCTACGCCTGGCACGTTAGCCACACCAAACAAACCGGTTAAGTCGTCATATCTTCCGCCGCCGCCAATACTCCCTATTTGAACACCTTTCGCCTTTATTTCAAAAATAATTCCGGTGTAATAATTCAGGCCTCGGGCAAGCGTAAAATCTGTTGATACCTGACCGATGACGGATGGCGGAAGGAAGCCAAGAATAAATTCTATTTCTTTAATTCCCCTCTTACCCGTTTCCGTATTACCTATCAACTTATCCAACTCAGTCAGCTTTTCTTCGTTACTGCCCAATATGTTTAAATAAGTTTCTATAACTGCAACCTGATCTTCAGTTAGGCTTCGTTGCAGTAGTTCTTCTTTTACTTTATCTATGCCAATCTTATCGAGCTTGTCAATGGCAATAGTAATGTTCATCATATTATCTGCTCCACCACACACCTCTGCAAGTGCTGCTAAAATTTTACGGCTGTTAATTCTTATTTCGACGTTAATGCCGAGCCTTTTAAATACTTCGCTATAAATGCTTGTAAGCTCTGCTTCGTTTAATAAACTATTGCTTCCGACAACATCTGCATCGCACTGAAAAAATTCGCGGTACCTTCCTTTTTGTGGCCGGTCTGCCCGCCAAACAGGCTGAATTTGATAACGTTTAAAAGGCATGGTAAGCTGTCCAAAATTCATTGCTACATATCGTGCAAAAGGTATGGTAAGATCGTACCGTAAAGCTCTTTCAGTAATGCCTTTTATGCTTTTTCCTTCCAGTACTTTTTCAAATTCTTCTTTGGCTTGTAGTTGCTTTGCGGGATTATCCAAACCATTATTAAGAATTTTAAAAATAAGTTTATCGCCCTCTTCGCCATATTTACCCATTAAGGTATCCAGGTTTTCCATTGCGGGAGTTTCCAACGGTTGAAAGCCGTACAGCTCAAATACATTTCGAATAACGTTGAAGATATAATTACGCTTAACAACTACTTCTGCCGAAAAATCTCTTGTGCCTTGCGGTAATGTTGGTTTCATGCCCCTAAACCCCTAAAGGGGCTTTTGCCCTAAATCCCTAAAGGACTTAAGAAATTATTAAATATTTTACTAAATCTCACTTCCCCTTTAAAATCAAGTTACTTATCTCGCCCCCCTTTTCGTGGTGAGGCTTCTACTTATCTCCCTCCTCCCTTCAATGCGGCGGCTCTCCCTTCTCCCTTCAGTGTTCGGGCTCCTTCTACTATCTTCTCACATGCCGTTTCAATCATCTATAAATAATGCAGGTAAAGACAGTGCAGCAAACAATACCATCAGGGTAAGTGTAGATGAAAGTTTTCAGCCGGTAATAACTGAGGAATTGAAAGTATTTCGATCATCTTATCCCAATACTACTGTAATAGCTGAGTATAAGCCTGAGGCCGATTGCCTTAGAGACCTTCAAAAAGATAGCGTGAGGATGATTGTTATCTCAAGAGAATTATCACGAGATGAAACCCGGTTTTTTAATCAGAAACTCGGCTTTACCCCTGAGTTTGGGCAATTGGCAAAAGATGCTGTTGCAGTAATTATAAATGTAAAAAGCACTGATTCGGTTTTTACCCGAACCGATCTAAAACAAATCTTAAGCGGCACCGGTAACCATAAGCTGAATGTTGCTATAGACGGCAACACTGCTACCAGCACGGTCAGGTATTTAAGGGATTCTATTTTAGGCGGAGCTACTTTTGGAAAAAATGTGACCGGCGCAAAAAATAGTGAAGATCTTATTAACTATATTGCGACCACTCCAAATGCAGTCGGTTTTATTGGTATTAGCTGGATAACTAACCCGCAAACCAAACAGCAGGAGGAAGCTTTGACGAAAATTAAGATGGGATTAATTGAATGTAAAAACTGTGGCAGCGATGTTTATGCCAAACCATCGCAGCAAACAATAACTTTTAACCAATACCCTTTGGTACGGGGATTGTACTACGTTATTAAAGAAAATTACGCTGGTATCGGATCGCGTTTCGTAAATTTTTTAAGTACCGAAAGAGGACAATTAATATTTAAAAGGGCACTTTTAGTGCCATCGAAGATCCAATTTAACAGAAGAACTACTAACATAAACGAAAGTCAATAACAAACAACAAAAAAACCAGACACATGAAGAAGGTGACAACTTTGTTTTTAACAGTATTATTTACAGGTAATTTATTATTTGCACAATCTTTAGATGAAGCCAAAAAGAGTGTGTATTACGGACGCACTACTACAGCCAGGGAAAGTCTCCAAAAATTAATTTCTGCTAATCCAAAAAATGGGGAAGCCATATACTGGTTAGGTCAAACTTATTTAAATGCAGATGATGTAGCGGGTGCACAAAAAGTGTATCAGGATGCTTTAAGTAGTGGTGTAAATGACCCCTGGATTTGGGTTGGCATGGGGCACGTAGAATTGCTTCAGGGAAAAAAGGATGCTGCACGTCAACGTTTTGAAGCAGCTATAACAGCTACTACCGAAAAAAAGAGGAGGGAGAATGTTGAAAATGCGGATATTCTAAATGCAATCGGTCGTGCAAATGCGGATGGGCCTGCTAATACAGGCGACCCTGCTTATGCTATAGAAAAATTAAAAAGAGCGGCACAGTTGAAGCCTAATGATCCTGAAATACAAACAAATTTAGGTATTAATTATCTTAAGTTAGGACCCGACCAGGGTGGTAATGCTTACGAAGCTTTTACCGCTGCTAATAAAATAGACCCGAAATATGCCCGTGGTAATTTTAGATTAGGAAAAATTTTCCAAAGTCAGGGTAATACAGAAAAATTTTTAGATTATTACAACCAGGCTATTCAGGTAGATCCTGCTTTTGCTCCTGCACAATTAGAACTTTACAGCTATTATGCAAACAGAGATGTAAATAAAGCACGTACATATTTAGAAAGTTATATGACTAATTCTGATAAGGATTGTAA
>MWYU01000612.1 GCA_002050375.1 Chitinophagales bacterium 62-2 | reverse complement strand
AATGTACTAAAGCCATTGGCTACCGTTGCTGCTATGTTACCTTTTGATACCAGCGGTTTTATGTTTCGGCCGCTAACTCCTTTTGGCAACTTTAGCTTCACTTTTAACGGACCGATTGCAATCAATTTTCAACGAATACAATTGAGAGTGATGGTACTACTTACTTATAATGAACTTATTATTCTTTTTAGTAAGCTTAAGATTATTTAGAGCAGCTATTTGTTTTAATACGTTTTCTACCGAGTCCGATTTTTCAAACTTACCAATGAAATACCGGTTATGTACGCCACTTTTTGAGTACAGTATCCTTACGTCGTACATATTTTCTAGTAGCTTGAACACCTGCTCCAGCGATTGATTATTAAACATATACCACGATCCTTTTTCATTGAAAGGAATGGCAGGAACATCGTTTTCCTGATTAATATTACCTGAATTATTTACTCTAACTGTATTTATATTATCCGCCCTAAATTTTCCAAGTCTTGCTGTAGATGATATATTATTATAAATCAATTCCTGCCCCGGCAGCAAGTAAAAGTTATTTATAAGTTTCTTTTTGACTCCCGCAACGGGCTTAACTACAACTCTGCCTTGATACAATCGTATACTAATGTTGTGCGCATTTTCAAATGCCGTAACAGTAAACCTTGTGCCTAAAACGGTCGTCGAAATATCACCACTAAATACAACAAACGGTTTTGTTTTATCTTTAGTTACTTTAAAATATGCCCGGCCTTTTAATGTTATGTCACGTGTGTTACCTGTAAATGGTTCGTTGTAACTCACTTCGCTTTTATCTGAAAGTATAACTTCAGAACCATCTTTTAATATTATTCGCTTAGGTTTACCTGAAGTGTTTTTCTGGTGCCTTACAAAAGCTGGTAATGCCTCTGTTTTTTCAATACTTACACTTGCTAACGATGGTTCAATAGGTTTATGATTTCTAAACAAACCTGAAGTGAACCCAATCCCCAATGTTATTGAAGCTGCTATAGCAGTTGAGATAATAATCTTATGGAGAGGTGCTTTTGTTTTTGGCTTTTCGTCCTCTGCCACACTATCGGAAAAAATGCTTTCAACTTCTTTCAGCAAATATGTTTCCTGTTGCTTATTGTTTACTGTACGTTTAAAATGTTTCCATTCATTATTAACGTCAATATTATCAATAGTATTTTTTACACCTAATATCTTCCATACAGTAGCAAATTCTTCAAAATATTCCCTGTTTTGCCCGTTAAAATTTATCCATTTTAAAACAAATTCCTCATCTTCCTGATTCAGTTCATTTGATAAATATGATATCAGAAGTTCGTCAAATTTGCTTTTATCCTGCATACTGGTGTTATATATACGTAATAAAGAGATGCTACCCCTACAAACAAAAAAAATTTGGGCTTAAAAATTAAAAAGGAATAGTGTAAGATAAAGGGGGAGGTAATTAGAAAGCTGATGCCTTAATTTAACTAAAGCCCGGCTCATTTGCGTTTCTACGGTTTTTACAGAAATGTTTAAATGGGAGGAAATTTCTGAATACTTTAAGCCTTCATATCTATTGAGCTCAAATACTCTTCGCATCTGTTCAGGTAGCTCTGAAACAGCTTTATTAATATCCGTTGCTAAACTTTTTACATCCGGATTGTCAAAACTATCATAGATACTGGCATCGGAACTATTTTGCAGCACGTATTTTTCATGCTTTTGTTTTACCTTCTGATGCCTTAAAATATCCAGGCAGATGTTTGTAATAATTTTATGCAAATAAGCTTTTACCGGCGAATTGCCAGAGAGGGATTGGCGGCTTTCCCAAAGCTTAATGAAACCGGTATGTACAGCCTCCTTGGCTACCTCAATGTCAAATCCAAATTTGATTTGGCAATAAGAGCAAAGTCTGCTAAAATCATTTTTAAAAAATGTTTCGAAAGCAGCATTGTTAAATTGTATGTCCTTGCATAAGGGCTCATTTTTCTCCTTATTAACCTTTAGTTTAGGGGTGATTTGCAATGGCAAGTTATTTAGATTATTAGGTGTCTTAACTTAAGCTGCTTTAAGAAATATGTACCAAATAAAAGAATTTCGAATTTTAAACTTAAGCTTTTTTATTGATCAGCAAAAAAAGTTCACAACCTGTTTGACCCCCATTTAGTTTTTTTAATAACACCCCTACAATAGTACTTTTCCCTTTTAGAGTCTGTTTCTTATTCTATAAAAATAAAAAATCCTCCAAGCTTTCTCCAGAATCTATTAAATCACAAATTGCAGCATTGTCTTTTGCATAGCTGGAATAAATAGCGGTGTTAGCTTTCAGGTCTTCGAGCATGTTTTTCATGTACCCTTTTTCCCGCTGATGTTCTATTACATGCTCCAACTGATACTCTGCCAAAAAACCGCAGAACACAGCAAGGAACAGCATTGAAAACTTCCAGAAATACTCTTTTTAAGTTTTCTTTCCACAATGCGGTGCATGTTGATGTACTTCCATGTTTTGAGCAGTTGAAGCTCGTTGGGGCTGAAGAGCTTTTCGAAGCGGTTTTACTATTTTCAGTTGAAAGTTGCGTTTCGGTTTCGGTTAGAGGCTTTGCACAAGAAATAGTCTCTGGTTGTCGTTGTTTATCAATTGCTGATCCGGATTATTTTTGGGTGTAATTTCTTCTGATGGAAAGCTTTTTTTGTCGCTCATGTTATTCGAGGTGATAATTTTATGCAATAATTTACCGACCTTTACCATCCAAAAAAATAAATAGAGAACAACTATGGGGAAATCTCAGGAAACCTTCGCAAAAAAGGAAAAAGAAAAGAAAAAACTAAAACAGCGGCAGGACAAAGAGGAAAAAATGGATGAACGCAAGGCTAATGTTAAGAAAGGAAAAAGCCTTGAAGAAATGATGGCTTATATTGATGAGAACGGAAACATCTCTGCTACACCTCCCGATCCCAGAAAAAAGAAGACCTTTAAGCAGGAAGACGTGCAAATAAGTGTTCCAAAAACAGAAGCCGGTGATCCGGCTGATCTTATAAGGAAAGGAGTGGTAACCTTTTTTAATGGCGACAAAGGTTTTGGATTTATTAAAGACCTCGAAACACAGGAGAGTGTTTTTATCCACGTAAATCAATTGCAGGAGCCTATCAAAGAGAATGACAAAGTGATTTTTGAAGTGGAAATGGGACATAAAGGCCCAAGTGCAATAAATGTGAAAAAAGCGCCTTAGAAGATCCTTTAAAAATACTGCACTTGCCGATGTTCAGCTTTGTTCATCGGCAATGCTTCCTAACCCGGCTACCATACAAAAGATGAGAATGCCTTTCTAAGATAATTACTTATTTCACCTTGCTCTATTTCTTCTTTAATTAACGCTACGTTCGATATCAAAAGGGCGCATTGTCTAAAGAAAATACACATCTGGAGGGAACTTTTATTAGTCATGACGCATACCTTCCACCACACTAAATATATGAATGACATAAGGAAATAATGCATCGATTGTTTCAGAAGCACCTTTTGTTGAGCCGGGCAATGTTAGAACTAAAGTATTTTTAATAAAACCGGCAACACCTCTTGAAAGCATGGCATAGGGTGTACGTTGCTGACCATAATTTCTTGCTGCTTCCATAATACCGGGAATTTCACGATCTATTAAAGGCGAAATAGCTTCAGGGGTTACATCTCGGTGCGATAAACCAGTGCCTCCGGTAAATAGTGTTAGATCATATCCTTCTTCGCTTAGTTCTTTTGCTTTTAATTGTATCATATCAATTTCATCCGGAATTATCTGGTAAGCAGAAATGGTTAATCCATTCTTTTGAAGCTTTTCTATAACTGCTTTACCTGCAAGATCTTCCTTCGTTCCCAATGAAACACTGTCTGAACAAACAATGACGGCACATTTGAGGTTATGATGTAAATTATCTTTGAAATCGGTCTTGCCTCCCTTCTTGTTAATGAGCCTCACAGAGGAAATTTCTATGTTTTTATCGATAGGTTTAAGCATATCGTACATTGTAAGTGCAGTGATTGCAGCGCCATGCATTGCTTCAACCTCTACGCCGGTTTTGTAAATAGTATGTACTTCTACGCTAATAGTTATTTCAAGTCCCTGGATGGTATGTTGGATGGCTGCAAATTCAATGGGTAGTGGATGACAATCAGGAATAACATCACTTGTTTTTTTTATAGCCAGCAAACCTGCTGCTCTTGAAAATTCAAAAACATCCCCTTTTGGAACGGCTCTGTTATTAATTGCTTCAATCGTTTCAATGGATGAAACTTTTAATACCGCATTTGCAACTGCCTGACGAAGACTGTTAGCTTTATTTGTAATGCTGACCATGAGGCAAAGGTAACTTTCAGAAGCGACTTTACTTTCTGTACTTGTGTGCAGGATTTGTTTTGCATAATAAATAGCTGCATGACAGAGAGAGACTTTGTGTGTTTTTAAATGAAAAAATATACAACTAAGAAAAATCTATTTTAGAGAGCACTTTTATCTGTTTATGTCGGAGACAGTATAATAATATTGTTCTACCGGTATAGAAAGCAAAAATGTTAATTAATGAAGTAAAATTTCAAGCCCTCTATCTACTCATATCACTGTTACTAACAAAAGCAATCCTCTTACTATCCGGCGACCATGAAGGCGTATTTATTGATCCCTGCCCTCCATATACATAAGCGATAACTTTGGGTTTACCACCTGTTATTGGCATCCATCTTATATAAACGTGTTTATAAGGAGGATGATCCCCCGGCGCTACTTCTTCTTTTAAAAAGGAGAGAAATACCATTGATTTACCGTCAGGAGATATGTGTGCAAACCAATTGTTGAATTCGTCATTGGTTACCTGCTCCTGGTCCCTGCCATCAGGCTTCATTCTCCAAATTTGCATTAAGCCGGAACGAACAGAGTTAAAATAAATATATTTCCCGTCAGGTGTATATTCAGGCCCATCATCTAATCCTTTTACATCTGTTAAACGTATTTCTTCTCCGCCTGCAGCAGGTATTTTATAAACATCAAATTCTTTGTTTCGTTGCCCGCAAAACACCAGGAACTTTCCATCCGGCGACCAACCATGTAAGTAAGATGGACCTTTAGGAGTGATTTGTTTAGGGGTGCCTCCAGTTACTGGCACGGTATAAACGATAGAACCACCAAGATCTCTAACCGACGAACTCAAGCCAAGCATTTTACCATCAAACGAAAGAACATGATCATTATTGTTGCTCTTTACATCGCCTGTATTTAAAGGCGTTGGTTGACGGTTGCTCAAGTCAAACGTGTACATCAAACCTTTGCTATCATTATAAATTAAAGTCTTGCCATCAGGAGTCCAGTTAGGAGCCTGGATTGAATTAGGCACCGAATAAATAATTTCCCGGTTACCTGAAGCGACGTCCAGCAATTCAAGATTACTGCCTAACGTCATTTGCCTGCTTAAACTGTCTTTGGCAGGAACGGTAATGCGTACATCCCTGAACACTCCTGTTTCTACAACATTTTTATTATGCGAGCCAACAAATAAACCTACAAATACTTCATCACCTAAATCAAGGTTCGAAACCTGTTCTGTAACAAAGGGTTCTCCAAACTTAGCTGCCCTCATCGTATAAGTATTCCCTTTCCTTTCGAGCTGTATAACATCAGCGTGTGTTAACTTAGATTTAATCTCTTCTGTTTGAGCCGCGGTTGTTCGCCTGAATTGAAGTGAGGTTAGTCCATCTCCATGGGTGACAGCATTTATTTGAGCAGCATTTGTATCAAGTGATTTGCGTGCCATCCAGCCTACTTTTCTATGAGGATCAACTCCTTTACCTTCAAACTTGGCCCTCGTATATAATATGAAATCCCCTTTCATTCTTTTCCATGCGTAATGAAACTCATCATGATCAAACCAAATATTATAACCGGCGCCGGAAATAATATATTCCTCTGTTTTAGGATTATACGAAGCAGCTCCGCGTTTTACATCTCTTCCAATATCTCCATGTCCATCAAAAACGCCAAATTTTGGTTGAGAAAAAGTAATTACAGAAAATGATACGAAAAGTGATAATAAGGCTGCAGCAGTAAAATTATTTTTCATGCCTATTGTTTAAACAAATAATGCAAGGTGTTGAGTGATGCAGGTAACCGAACATGCTCGTTGTCAGTATTGCGGTGTTTAATATTACACCAGGTTCTTTTTAATGTACTGCATGCTTTTAGTGATGCTATCGAACGGTGAACCAGGCGTACTATCCTGTTCGACAAAGAAATACTGCAGACCAGCTTTATTTGCCTGAGTAAATATTTTTTTGAAGTTGATAACTCCATTTCCTACTTCTGTAAAAGCTTTCTTCTCGGTATTATCCATGTCCTTTACATGCCAAAGCGGAAATCTGCCCGGATGCTTATTAAACAAGGCAATAGGATCATGACCGGCTTTTGATACCCAGTATAAATCCAACTCCAACTTGAGCAAATTCTTATCAGTATTATTTAGCAATATATCAAAAGGAAGCTTTTCTTCCTGCGGCATAAATTCGAAGTCGTGATTGTGGTAACATAACTGTAAGCCGGCTTTGCGGCATGTTTCACCTGCTTTATTTAATTGCTCAGCCACATATTTATAATGGTCTAAACCGCCTCGTTCTGCCGGTGATAAAAAAGCACATACCATATACTTAATTCCAACGGTTGCCGCATCATCTACAGCCTTCTGCCACTCACTCAGCATCGTTCCTTTCTGAACCTCACCCCTTACCTTTTCTTCACCCAGCCGGTAGTGGCTGCTTGGAATTATCAGTCCATTCTTTTTTAAGAGTGATGCGAACTCTTTGGCACTCATTCCATAAAAGTTTTGAGTACCGGTATAAGTAGCTCCTTCTACTGAATTATAACCAATTTGGGCTACCCTCGCTAATGTGCCTGCAGGGTCTTTTTGCATAGCCTCTCTCACCGTGTATAAC
>MWYU01000545.1 GCA_002050375.1 Chitinophagales bacterium 62-2 | reverse complement strand
ATTTACAGATGGTATAAGGTTCCATGTATTTACGGGTTGATCACCTGCTCCTTCATACAAGTTTTCTGCATCAGAGTACGTATAAGCTACCTGTCCAAAAAATCCTTTTGTGAATTGTTTTTCTAATCTGGCTGTTATTGAGTAATAATGACCTTGCTTTTCATTACCGGTAACAATAGCTGTAAGTGATTGAGTACCTCTTGCATCACCATTTGGTACTGGTGTGCCTGGGTTTGGATTAGTTGAACTGCGTATAGCAGCAGTAAGCGGATTGATATATCTCTGATTGAAAGGATTTGGGTAAAACAAACGATTGTCCGGGTAACCGGAAACATTTAGGGGTTGAGGATCAACCAGATTAACATTTCTCGAGTAGGTAACACGAATATCCCTATTATAAATTGCTTCTAAAGAACCAACTAATCCACCTGGTAATCTTCTATCAATACCAAGAGTTGTTTTCCAGGTTTGTGGATTTTTAAAGTCTTGAGAAAAGGCAGTTACGGTTGATGGAATTACGGTACCTGCTTGTGGAACAGTAGCGGGTCTGTAGGCAGCAGGATCAGGATTAAATGGCCCGGGAGTATTGGTCTGTCCATTGTAATTTTGAGTTACCTGAAGCATACCGGAGTTTCCTGATTGTCCAACGATCCATACAAACGGAACACGTCCGGTAAAAATTCCGGTACCCCCGCGTACCTGGAACGAACGGTCACCTTTTATATCCCAGTTAAAGCCTACCCGCGGTGCCCAGTTAATAGTTGGTTTTGGTAATTTACCTGTGTTAATCTTAGCTCCGTTTTCAAAAGTTAGGGCAGCAACTAATGGATTCGTTTTTACTTCAGTTACGTTAGGATAGGTTGTCAAATCCGCACGTAAACCAGCAGTTAATCTGAATTTTGTAGTTAGAGCAATTTCGTCCTGGCCGTAGAGCGAGTATTGAGCAAATTTAAAGCTTGGAAAGGCTTGTTGAAAGTTAGGAAGCAGTGAATAAGTTTGAGTAAAATCTAAAGGTTTAGCGCCTTTCACAAAATCGTCCCATGAAGCAAAACGATAATAGCTGGCTCCTAAAGGTTGAAAACCGTTTTTGGTATTTGTAAAGTCGGCTTGGGCGCCTACAGTAAAATTGTGCTTTCCTGCACTCCAGATTAAATTATCTACAATAGAGGTAATTTTTACATCTCTTAAGTTTCCAAAACTAAATGGCTCATATCCAAAAGAAGTAAAAGTTCTGTTGTCTTTAAGAATATCTACAAAAGGGAAAGTAGCACTTTCTGTGCTTCGTGGTTCATTTTGGCGGTTCCTTGAAAACCTTAATGTGTTAGCAAACTTTCCTAATTTGGAGTTTAATTCTGCTGCAAAAGAATAGAAGTTATTCTCCTGGAAGTAGTTTGAATTTTTGAAATGCAAAGCATAGTTATCCTGCCTGTTACCAGTAGCATTTTGAATGCCTGTACTGCCAAAAGATGTACTTACAAAGGATGGCGTTTTGCTGTCAACGTGACTATATCGAACATTAAACCTGTGGTTATCGTTAATGTTCCAATCAACTCTTGCAAGATATTTTACTCTTGTATCTTCAAAGTCATATCCCTGGTAAGCTCCGGTTTCATATTCGTAAGTTGATTTTAAATAAGTGCTTATCATATCTAATTCTGTTGCGGTAGGACGGGCAATGCTGCTGTTAGTTGCCACAAAAGGTCTGTCAGCAGTTGAAGCAAATTTTTGCTGACCAGGGCGAACGTCTTTTTCGTTCTCGTAATTTAAAAAGAAAAATAATTTGTTTTTAATAATCGGGCCGCCAACACGGGCACCGTATTGTTTATAATCCCGTCTTTGTGTTATAATTTCGTTCTTACCTACTTTATTTCCCTGCTGTTTTTCCGATCGGAAAAAGGTATAAGCAGAAGCGTTAAAATTATTTGTTCCGGCACGCGTAACAGCATTTAATGCACTGCCAATAAAACCCGATTGACGAACATCAAACGGGGTAATGTTAACTGAAATTTCTTCTAAAGCATCTAAAGAAATTGGAGAACCACCTGCAGGCAGGTTACTACCAATACCGAAAGCATTATTAAATTCAGCGCCATCAACAGTAATTTGATTTTGCCGGTAATTTCCGCCACCAACAGCCGCGCCATTCGATTGTGGAGTTAGCCTGGATAGATCGTTGATACTACGGGAAATACTTGGAAGTCTTTCAATTTCTCTTCTGCCAACATTTGTTACAGCACCTGTACGGTTTGCATTTAAAATGGAATTTCTTCCTGTAGTAGAAACAACAACATTCTCCAAAGTTGCTGCTGCAGCTTGCATGGTAGCATCTAAAACGAAGGTTTCTGCAAGCCTTAAGTTAATATCAGGAAACGTTTGCGGCTGTAATCCTACATAAGTAACGCCAACCTCATACGGACCACCAACCCGCATATTTGTAATATTAAACCTACCACCTGATTGACTCGTGGTAGAATATCTTGTACCCGAAGGTTGGTGGGTTGCAGTTATAGTAGCCCCAGCCAGAGGCTCTCCGTTACTTGCGCTAATAGTGCCGCTCATGCTACTGGTTGTTACCTGCGCAAAAGGCAGTAACGGCATTATTATAACGGTAAGAACAATAAGTAGAATTCTTTTAATTCGCATAGAGGTGTTTTTTTATAAACAAAGAAAGTAAAAAGTAGTTCAAGTATTTCAACATAATGTTAACAAAGTATTACTAAAAAGGCAGCGAAATAAGAAGTTTTGCTGCATCAAAAACAACTTTACGCATATTTTCTTGGCAAAGCAAATATTTCAAATTTCTACATGTCATTTAAACAAACCTTTTTACCTTATAGAATGTAATTTTGTACAAATTCAATCTATGCTCGATACTATTGAAAGTGCAGTAGAGGATATAAGGAATGGTAAATTGGTTATTGTAGTTGACGACGAAGACCGGGAAAATGAAGGCGACTTTATTACTGCTGCACGAAATGTTACTCCTGAGGTAATAAATTTTATGAGTAAAGTAGGCAGAGGCCTTATTTGTGCTCCTCTTACCGAAGAAAGATGCGATGAACTGGGATTAAACCTGATGGTCAATAGTAATACATCCCTGCATGCTACTCCATTTACCGTTTCTGTTGATTTGCTTGGTCATGGTTGCACTACAGGAATTTCTACTCACGACCGGGCAAAAACAATACAAGCTTTAATTGATCCCCAAACAAAGCCCGAAGATTTAGGTCGCCCGGGTCATATCTTTCCGCTTCGGGCAAAAAAAGGCGGCGTGCTTAGGAGAACCGGGCATACAGAAGCTGCCGTTGATCTTCCCCGGCTCGCAGGCTTTGAACCTGCAGGTGTTTTAGTAGAGATAATGAGTGAAGATGGTACCATGGCGCGTCTTCCTGAGTTAATAGAAATAGCAAAAAAGTTTCAACTTAAGATTATTTCGATAAAAGATCTTATTGAATACCGGCTAACTAGAGACTCGCTTATTGAAGAACTTGTAAAAGTGGAGATGCCTACTAAATATGGAAATTTTAAGCTGGTGGCTTATAAAGAAAAAACTACACAACGCGAACATCTGGCTTTAATTAAAGGAGAGTGGCAAAAAGGCGATGCCGTTTTGGTAAGGGTACACAGCAGTTGTTTTACCGGCGACATTTTAGGAAGCTATCGCTGCGATTGTGGCGACCAGTTGCACAAAGCCATGAAAATGGTGGAACAGGAAGGTACAGGCGTAATAATATATATGAACCAGGAGGGAAGAGGAATTGGTCTGGTAAATAAACTGAAAGCTTATAAATTGCAGGAAGAAGGTATGGACACCGTTGAAGCAAATATTCACCTTGGCTTTAAAATGGATGAACGGGACTATGGAATTGGTGCACAAATTCTTCGTCATTTAAATGTTACACGTTTACGCTTAATGAGTAATAACCCCGTAAAAAGAGCAGGACTAAAAGGGTATGGATTAGAAATAGTTGAAATTATTCCTATTGAGGTTAAATCGAACCCGCACAACGAAAAGTATCTGCAGACCAAAAGGGATAAACTGGGTCATGAGATTATGAATAACCTATTGTAATTTAACATAGATCAATTCTATAGATTTGTTCTGTTTGTAGTTTTAAGAAATTTGCATGCACTTCTTTTAGGTCTGATGTTTCCTTCAAAAATTTGTGCTTGATTCATTTAGCCTTCACCTTGCCAATCACAAACATTTCAATACTTTTTATTTGAGTATACAATTAAACAAATTTGATGAAGGCCAGGTATTGCTCATCGACAAACCTCTACACTGGACTTCATTCGATATTGTAAGAAAGATACGATCGCTCATTAAAATAAAGAAGGTTGGTCACGCAGGAACTTTAGATCCACTGGCTACAGGATTACTAATTGTTTGTACAGGAAAGTTTACAAAAAAGATCAACGAATACATGGGCATGGAAAAAGAATACACAGGCACCTTTACAATCGGCGCTGTCACTCCAACTTACGACCTTGAAAGCGAGCCTGTAGAAATAAGGGATATATCAAACCTTACAGAACAAACGATTAAGAACGCAGTGTTTCCTTTTATTGGCGCTATCCAGCAAACACCGCCGATACACTCAGCCATAAAAAAAGATGGAAAGCCTGTTTATTTAATGGCCCGCAAAGGAGTTGAGGTTGTGCTTGAAGCCAGAACAATTACAATTAAAGATTTCGTAATAGAAAAAATAGAATTACCCAAAGTCTATTTTAAAGTAGTGTGTACCACCGGAACTTATATCAGGAGTTTGGCAAACGATTATGGAAAACATCTTGGTTGCGGTGCTTATTTAAGCAGCTTACGAAGAACAAGGATCGGAGACTTTTTAGTATCGGATGCTTTACAAATAGATGCATTTAGCGAAAAGATTAAGAATGATGTTATTCAAAGAAGCAATTGAAATTGTTACTGTAAAATTATAAGAATAGTTGAAACACTTAGAAACATAGAAAAAGTTACTTTAGAATATGGTTAATGATATATTCTGTTGTGCCTGCTGTGCCTATGTTGTTAAATAAGAATTTTAAAAAGTTTCTAAAACGGCAATCCAATACCTAACTGAAAAGCAAAATTATTTCGTTTAAGTATTCTTCCGTTGTCATCTTTTATTTCATACTCTTTATTTCTCCATTCAAAATCCCTGATTTTCATCCAGCCATAATTATACTTGCGTGTTGGGTCTTTAGCTTTATATCCAAAATCGAAACGGATTAAAAAATAATTGAAATCAAAGCGCAAACCCGTTCCCGCTGCAATAGCTATGTCTCGTGCAAATCGTCCCCATTCCAGTTTACTGTCGGGGTTGTCAACATTACTTCTAAGGTTCCAAATGTTGCCCATGTCTAAGAAAAGAGCGCTGTTTATTTTTACGGTACTTATGGTGGCCAGCGGAAAACGATATTCAATATTTGCTTCCATCTGAATGTCGCCGAAGCGGTCTCTAAAAATAACAGATGTATCGCTAACTAACGAAGATCCTAAACCTAACTGGCGTAATGGCCAGGCCCGCATACTATTAGGGCCGCCGGCAACAAATTGTTTAAAAAAGGGAAGTGAGCGGCCAACAACAGGATCGTTACTGTAGTTATAACCAATGCCGCTAAATAAGCGGTAGGCTAATTCTGTTTTTCTAAATTTAATACTTTGCCTAAATTCCCCTTCAGCTTTTATGTATTGATAAATTTTATCTCTAAATGATTTTATCCTCCCTGCCAATGCCCCTGCCTCTTCACCAGAAATTCGAAAGTAATTGCTTAGGTTCGGATTTCGCTGACTTACCCAGGTAATGTTATAAGTAAGCGTTTGGCTTACTACATAACCTGTATTAAATGCCGTACGCAGGAATGGATTTTTAACAAAGGCTACCCGCAAACCATCGAGCGTATCAAGACTATAAAGCTCAATATTTAAGGGCCGGTATAACCATATATGTTTATTTCTTTTCCATTCGTAGCCCCACGAGCCTACCACAGAGCGCAGCAGATAAAATTTCCTCCGCTCCGTGTAAGAAGCATTGAAATTGACCAACGTTTTATAATCATCCAGTTTTTTTACACCCCTTATTCTAAAAGGAGTAATAAAGTGCGGAATGCTATAGGTTTGCGATATGCTCGATTGAAAAGTCTGTAACAACGAACCTGTATCGCTAAAACCTAATTCGATACCATTTCTAAGATTAGTGCTCGATTGAATGGAGGACTTCCAAACATTGCGGTTTCGTAAAGTAACCACATTGGCAACACCCAGCAAATTACCTGTAATAATGCTACCGGTGTTGCGGCTTACTTCTAAGTCGGTGCCGAAAGAATATTTTTTCGCAGGGGTTAAAAAGAAATGAAAGTCAGCTTTATTCACCGAATCTTTATAGGTTACTGTTCTTACCTCTACCTGGTTCCATGCACCCAATTGCGAAAAAGCATTCACTGTTTTATAATAAGTATCATCGTTATAAAGGGTGCCTTCTTTTAAATATGTGTGCTCCCGTAAAGGCCTCATATGTATTTGCGGATCATTGTCTTTATACTTAATCGTGTACTCGCGCTGTATAATAACATTGGGGAAAGTCCGCTTCATTAAAGAGTCGGGAGCTTCGTTAATTTTTGTTTCAGGGTAGTAAAATATCTTACCTATATAATACTTAGTGAAGGCATTTGTGTCGAGCGATGCACGTTGTTTGATGGCAACATTTATGGTTGGATTCTCAAGTCTTCTTTGCGTTGCTTCTGCAAGCCGGCTTGCCTGCTCAAAGGGGTCGAGAGTAATTTCGAGGAGCGAAACATCAGTAGTATCTACTAAAGCGTATAGGTTATCGCGGGTAAATTTAAAATAACCATTACTGCGAAAAAGAGTTGCCAGCCGGTCCAGTTCACCCGAGATAAGCTGGTTTTTAAAGGGTTTATTTTTGGATAGAAAACTTTCTCTTCTGGCCTTAAGAGC
>MWYU01000201.1 GCA_002050375.1 Chitinophagales bacterium 62-2 | reverse complement strand
TTCCCATTCCATCTTATACTTTTGGAATCCCTTAAAAAATAATTGTGATTGCTTTTCTTAGAGGAAATTTTATTATAAAGAATCCTGCGCAGATAATTGTAGATGTAAATGGCGTAGGCTATGAATGCCATATTAGTTTGAATACATATTCGGCTATCAACGGTAAAAAGAACGGCCAATTGTTCACCTATTTGCATTTAACGGAAAACAATCAAACACTTTATGGGTTTGCCGAAACTTCAGAAAAGGAACTTTTTACACTATTAATAAGTGTGTCGGGTGTTGGTGCAGCAACTGCGCGTATGATGTTGTCTGGAATGAGACCTGATGAGATAATTAAAGCTATTGTACAAAGCAACGCAAAGCTTTTAGAAAGTATCAAAGGTATAGGAAGAAAAACTGCTGAAAGACTGGTACTGGAGTTAAAAGATAAGTTAAGCAAGAATTTAAACGAGAATATTGTATCCCTGTCTATAGCTAACCCCCTTGAAGCAGATGCATTAAATGCGTTGGTATCATTAGGAATAGCCCGTCCTGCTGCGGAAATGGCTATAAAAAAAGTTATTGCATCCGGAAATGAAAGTATTATATTAGAAGAACTAATAAAAAAAGCGCTAAAAAATCTATAGCCTATAGAAGTATTTGTACATAAAGCCTTTCAAGTTTTGAAGTCGCATATCCGGAAACTTTCCCTTTTTATTATTTTTTTATTTGTTGCTGCTTTTACGGTAGTGGGTACCCATGCACAGGTTGCTTCACAAAGTAAAACTGATACAACGCGTTATCCTATCCACGACAGGATAGGAGATCCTTTTACTTATAATTCAACTAATCCCTTTAACGGCTCCGACACCGCATATGTAAAAAGGGATATTGAATACGATCCAAAAACAAAGCAATATTATATAGTCGAAAAAATCGGCAATAATTATTACCGTACTCCAACTTACCTCACCTTCGATGAGATGATGCGTTTTAAAGGCCGCCAGGCAGAGGTTGACTATTTCAGGCAAAGGGCAAACACACTAAGTATATTAAACCGCAAAGTTGAAAGACCAAAACTGAGAACCTACGATAAATTATTCGACAGGATTTTTGGTGTTGGCCCGAATGGATTGAAGGTTGATATTCGTCCGCAGGGTAATGTTGATATTATGGCAGGTTACCAGGGTCAGAACATTAAAAACCCAACCTTGCCGGAAAGAGCACGTAAAACAGGTGGTTTTGATTTTGATATGAACTCGAACCTGAATGTAATTGCCAACATTGGCGACAAGCTAAAACTTCCCATTAACTATAATACCCTTGCGAACTTCGATTATGAAAACCAGTTGAAGCTCGACTATAAAGGAATGAGCGATGAGATTATTAAATCTGTTGAAGCAGGAAACGTCTCTTTTACTTCTAAAGGAACTTTAATCCCCAGCGCTCAAAGTTTATTTGGTATAAAGACACAGTTGCAATTTGGAAAAATGTTTGTTACGGGTATTCTTGCCAATCAAAAATCGCAAAGGCAGTCGCTGGCCTTGCAGGGTGGTGCAACTACAACCCGTTTCGAAAAAAAGCTGGACGATTACGAAGAGAACCGACACTTTTTATTAGGCGATTATTATAGGGCGAATTTTAATAAAGCTATGCAAAGGCTGCCCGTCGTTCAAAGCCAGGTGCAGATATTACGCATGGAAGTTTGGATAACAAACCGCACCGGCGCAACTACTGAAACAAGGGAAATTGTGGGTTTCATGGATCTGGCTGAAGGTGCTCCTTACAACAGAAATATTCAGGGCAGCGGCGCAGCCTCATTACCTTCTAACGGTGCTAACACTTTATATTCTACGCTTATTTCCGATCCAACAAATCGTAACCCTGCTTTAGTAAACAGCCGTTTGTTATCTCAAAACCTGAAACCGGTTGAAGATTTTGAAAAAACCTTTGCAAGAAAGCTTTCGGTCAACGAATATTTTTTCAATCCACAGATTGGGTTCGTTTCGTTAAACCAGCAATTGCAGCCTGATGAAGTTTTAGCTGTGGCCTACCAATACAGCTATAATGGAAGGGTTATGCAGGTAGGAGAATTTTCGCAGGATGTAACTTTAGATACAAATAGAAATGCGCAAGGCGTACAAAAAGTTCTTTTCCTAAAATTGTTGAAAGCCACTTCCCAAAGGCCTGCATTACCAATTTGGAGATGGATGATGAAAAATGTGTATTCTCTTGATTTGCCGGGAATACAAAGGCAGGATTTTAAACTGAATGTTTTATACCAGGAGCCGAGTGGTGGTTTAAAACGCTATCTTCCCGAATCTGCTCCGTCAGTAGAAGGCAGGCCACTCTTAAAAATATTAAATCTCGACAGGCTTAATAATCAGAACGATCCCCAGCCCGATGGTGTTTTTGACTATGTGGAAGGATTTACAGTTCTTACCCAACAAGGAAAAGTGGTGTTCCCTGTACTTGAGCCTTTTGGAAGAGACCTTGATAGTTTGGCATTTCCGGGTTCGCCGCAAAGCTTGAAGTCGAAATACGTTTATTATCAACTATATGACTCAATAAAGGCTATTGCCCAAACCTATGCAAACCTTAACCGCTTTGTAATGCAGGGATCAGGCAGAGGCAGTTCTACTTCTGAAATTTATTTGGGAGCATTTAATGTTCCTCCGGGTTCGGTTAGTGTGACAGCCGGTGGGCAAATTCTTCGTGAAGGCCTCGACTTTAGCATTGATTACAATTTGGGTACTGTAAAAATCTTAAATCCTGCTATCCTTAACAGCGGGCTTCCTGTAAATGTGCAGTTCGAAAACAATGCAGGTTTTGGTATTCAGCAGCGAAGCTTTATGGGTTTACGCTTAGATTACCTCGCCAGTAAAAAGTTATCGTTGGGCGCCACTACAGTGCGGTTAGCCGAAAGGCCTTTCTTCACTAAAATGAATTATGGTGAAGACCCAATCCGGAATTCAATGCATGGTTTAGACTTTAACTATCGTACCGAAGCCCCGAAAATTACCCGTTTACTAAATAAGCTTCCGTTTTACAACAGCACCGTAATGTCAACCATAAATGCTTATGGAGAGGCTGCTTTTTTAAAACCAGGTCATGCGAAACAAATAGGTTCGGGCGGTAACGGGTTAATTTACATAGATGATTTTGAAGGAACTCGAAATACCATCGACCTGCGTTTTCCTTTTATTTCGTGGGCGCTCGCAAGTACACCTCAAAACAATGGTTTGTTTCCCGAGGCGCTATTAAACGACAGCCTTGATTATAATAAGAACCGTGCAAAACTTGCCTGGTATAATATTGAGCCTATCCTTCAGGATAAAAGAAGTATAAATAATCCTTTAAGAGGTAATGATAAGGAGCTAAGCGATCCCAGGGTGAGGGCAGTATCTAACCAGGAACTGTTTCCGCAACGAACCCTCGACTTTGGTCAAAATCAATTTACAACTTTCGACCTTGCTTATTATCCAACTGATATTGGCCCTTATAATTTTGAGACCAGCACGGCGGAACTTGATGCCAGCGGTAAGTTTAAAATACCGCGTAAGAAGTGGGCGGGCATTATGCGTTCTATCGACCAGACAGACTTTGAAACCAGTAATGTTGAGTTTGTTGAATTTTGGGTACAGGACCCTTTTATAAAAAAACCCACCAGCACCGGGGGCAAGTTGTATTTGAATTTAGGCACCATAAGCGAGGACATTTTAAAAGACGGGCGTCGTTTTTACGAGAACGGTTTAAATTCTCCTAACCAGCCATCAGCAGTTGACAGCAGTTCTGTTTGGGGAAGAACGCCGGTAAATCCCTTCCAGGTTACACAGGCTTTCAGCAATGATCCGGCAGACCGTGCATTCCAGGATTTAGGCTTCGACGGTTTGGATGATGCAGGCGAAAGAAGAAAACGTGCCCAGTATTTAAATAGTTTATTGGCAAACTTTGGTGCGGGATCGCCCATATACCAACGAGCAATTGCCGATCCATCAAACGATGACTATCGCTGGTATCGCGATGAGGCGTACAATGCATCCGGTACCGGTATTCTTGGCAGGTATAAAAACTACAACAATCCCCAGGGAAACTCTCCTGTTGCAGGCAACAATTCAGAGTTTAGCCCGGCAGCTACTTTATACCCTGATAACGAAGATTTAAACCGCGACAATACCTTAAACGAGTCAGAAGAATATTACCAATATGCCATTGACCTCAAACCCGGAATGGACATTGGCAATACTAAATATATTACCGACCGACAAGCAATAGGTGTTAGATACCCTGATGGAACTTCAGGTACTGAAAACTGGTATTTGTTTCGTGTACCGATAAAGGATTATGAGAAAAAAGTTGGAAATATACCCGACTTTAAATCCATTCGGTTTATGCGAATGTTTGTTACTGACTTCGAGGATTCAGTTGTACTGCGTTTTGCACGTATGGACCTGGTTCGTAATCAGTGGAGAACATTTAATTTCCAGGTAGATACTACAGGTTCTTACCTGCCGATCGTTCCCGGGAATAATACTACTTTCAACGTATTAGCTGTAAATGTGGAGGAAAACAGCAGGCGCCGGCCGGTTAACTATTTAATTCCTCCCGGTATTGAGAGGGTTCAGCAACTAAGCAATAATGGAATTAATCTCTTGCAGAACGAACAGGCGATGAGTTTCCAGATACGGAACTTAGCCAAAGACGATACGAGGGCCGCATTCAAAACCATGAACCTCGACATGCGCCAATACGGCCAGTTAAATATGTTTTTACATGCCGAAAGTATGTTAAACAGACCTGAGATTAAAGATAATCAGTTGAGAGCTGTGATACGTATTGGCAACGACTTTTTGAATAACTATTATGAGGTAAGGATACCTTTAAAAGTTACTCCTCCTGCACCACCCAATGGCTATCAAAATACTGATGCTGACCAGCGAAAGATATGGCCAGACAGTAATGTTCTTGATTTCAATATACAGGATCTCGTACAATTAAAAATGCGCCGCAACCGGACTGCTCCTAACCTCATCAATAATTACTATTCTGAACAGGTAGGTACTAAAACATTTGCTGTAAAAGGAAACCCGAACCTTGGCGAAGTACAGGCCTTTATGATTGGTATTGAAAACGGCGGAACTGCAAATCTTGATATCGCAGATGCTGAAGTTTGGGTAAATGAGCTTCGCCTTTCTAAACTTGACGAAAACGGCGGTTATGCCGCCACCGGTAGGATAGATGCGACATTAGCTGATCTTGGTACTGTTACGATAGCGGCCAATACATATACTGCAGGTTTTGGTACGTTGGAGCAAAGAGTAAATGAAAGAGCCCGCGAAAACTTTGTTCAGTTTGATGCGGCTACCAATCTTGAAATGGGTAAGCTGCTTCCAAAGAAACTGGGTATATCCATTCCTTTGTATGCCAGTATTAATCAAACTGTTCGTACTCCCGAATACGATCCCTACGACCTTGACATTAAGTTAAAAGACAAGATAAGAGCTGCCGACGGTAAAAAAAGAGATTCTATAAAAACTGATGCTTTAGATAAAACAACCATTAAAACGCTTAACCTTACTAATGTCCGCATTATGCCTTCAGGCAAAAAAACAAGGCTCTGGAGCATTAGTAATGTTGATGTAAGCTATTCCTTTATAAAATTTGAACAAACCAATCCGCTTATTCTAAAAAATGATGTTACCAAACACCGCGGCGGACTGGGTTATACTTATAACAACCAACCGAGGTATTGGGAACCATTTAAACGGATGATCAAATCAAGGTCGCCGTGGTATGGTTTAGTGAGAGATTTCAACTTTAATCCTAAGCCTGCTTTGTTAAGCTTTAGAGCGGATATTAACCGTCAGTTTGGCGAATTCGTCCCCCGCATTGTTAACAGCTTCGATAATAAAGTAGATAGGGTAGATACCACTTACGACAAGTTCTTCACTTTCGACAGGTATTATAATATGCGTTGGGATATTACCAGGTCGCTAAATGTCGACTTTTCTGCAGTTAACAACGCACGTATTGATGAACCTTACGGAAGGCTGGATACCAAAGCAAAAAAAGATACCGTTCGTACCAACTTGTTCAAAGGCGGAAGAAATACTTTGTACCAGCAAAGAGCTATTGCAAGTTATAACCTGCCGCTTTCGAAGCTTCCACTTACCGATTGGATAAATGCACGTTATAGTTATAGCACAACTTATAATTGGATCGGCGCCAGCCGCCTCGCCATCGACCTGGGAAATACCATTGAGAACAGCCAGGAAAATAACATAAACGGAGAGTTCGATTTTACCAGGCTCTATTCAAAAAGCAGGTTTTTAAGATCGTTAGATGATGTAACATCTCAGCCAACTGGTACGACTGATAGTACCAGAAGCAGCCGTAATAAACGAAGTGGAAGAAATTCTTTACCTGGAAACGGCAATAACGCGAATGGAAAGGCTGAAGAAGCCAAACCAGTTTCAGTTGTGCCAACCCGCGAAGAAGCGATTAAAGATTTAACGGGTAAAAAGAAGAGGGAAGCCTTACGCAAATGGAGAAGGGCAAAACGTGAGGAAAAGCGGGCGGCTAAATTATTAAAAGCCGGACTATTGGTAACGACTTTTTGAATAACTATTACGAGGTACGGATACCATTAAAAGTTACTCCTCCTGCACCGGGAAACGGTTATCAAAATACTGATGCCGACCAGCGGAAGATTTGGCCCGACAGTAATAGTCTTGATTTCAACATCCAGGATTTGGTGCAATTGAAAATGCGTCGTAACCGCACTGCTCCTAACCTTATCAACAATTACTATTCTGAACAGGTGGGCATTAAAACTTTCGCAGTAAAAGGAAACCCGAACCTTGGCGAAGTGCAGGCATTTATGATTGGTATAGAAAACGGGGGAACCACAAACCTTGATATTGCAGATGCCGAAGTTTGGGTAAATGAGTTACGATTTTCAAAACTTGACGAGAAAGGAG
>MWYU01000548.1 GCA_002050375.1 Chitinophagales bacterium 62-2 | reverse complement strand
CAATAGTTATCCTGTTAGTTTATTCCCTTCCATATTTTTAAGTCAGAAGCTAAAAGGTAACCAGGAACTTCAGGTTAGTGTTACACGCAGAATAAACAGGCCTAACTTCTTTCAACTAATCCCTTTTGCTGATTACACTGATGAGTTAAACATTACCCAGGGTAACCCAAACCTTGTTCCTGAGTTTACCAGTTCTTATGAAATGTCTTACTCAAAAACTTTCAATAAAAACCATAATTTTTTAGCTTCTGTATATTATAAGAAGACAACCAACCTTATAACCCGTTTTCTTGATAAAGGTGTAAATCCATTTACAGGAAGAGAAGCTTTTATTAACACCTACGTCAATGCGAATTCAAGTAACGCTTATGGTGCAGAGTTTACGTCGCAAGACTTCTTAACAAAATGGTGGGATATAACAACAAACGTGAATATTTATAATTCAACCATTAATGCTTCAAATGTAAAGGCTGAAACTACCAACAGCTTGTGGAGTGTTCTCGGTAAATTCAACAGTAATTTTAAGCTACCTGCCGATTTTACGGCGCAGCTTTCCGCAACCTATCAATCAAAAACTAATTTACCTCCGGGTGGTGGTGGCGGTTTCGGAGGTCCTCCAGGTGCACGTGGTGGCGGAGGTTCTGGTGGCGGTCCTGGGGGTGGTGGTTTTGGGCAGGCTCAAAGTGCAGCACAAGGTTACATAGAACCCTTCTATGGAGTTGATATTGCAATCAGGAAGAATTTTTTAAAGAGCAAGGCCGCTTCTGCAACACTTAGCTTTAGTGATATTTTTAGAACACGAAGCATTAATCAATATTCTGAAAGTGAATACTTCACACAGTTCTATAATCGCTTACGCGACCCACAAATGGTCAGGCTTACTTTAGCTTATCGCTTTGGTAAAGTAGATGCACTATTATTTAAACGCAAGAATAACCAAACAGGACAAGGCGCTGAAGGTATGTCTCAATAAGAATACACAAAGCATAGTCAGCCTACTTTAATTTTTATTAGCAAGCAATCAAAAGAAACCGTCTCAACAATAGTTGAGGCGGTTTTGCTTTTCCAAACTGTCTAAATTTTATTTTTGCTACCGGTATGGTGTCTTAATTCCATCATCCTTTCTGCCATCGCTCGATTACGTTCATCAGTATCTTATGGTGCAGTCTCGTGCTTCAATGTAGCTGTGTAGCTACTTCAAGCCTGAAGGGCTTCAATTTGAATAGCTCGGGTAAAACCCGGTGAAGCCGATTGAATTGTTCTCCGGCAACCCGAAGGGGTTGAATGTGAAAATCGCTACAATGAAAGAGCTTACAAATTTTTTCCCGGTACAAGTGATCTCTTGCAAATTCGTAGAAAGTGCTTTGCTTATTACACTTCAAAACAGAACATTAATTTTGCGGTTCGTACAACACGCTCTTCATGCAAAAACCCGTTCTGGTTATCAAGTTAGGTTCTGCCGTTATTACCAACAGCGAGGGTAAAATAGATGAGGCAATTATTAAAAAACTTGCTGAAGAGATTGCCGGTTTGTGTAAGATATATCGGGTAGTATTAGTATCGAGCGGCGCTGTTGGAAGTGGGAAGTCTTTTATAAAAAATTATAAGGGTACTTTAATAGAACGTAAAGCTGCTGCTGCTGTTGGCAATCCCATTCTCATTCAATTATATCACCAGTATTTTTCAAAGTATAATATTACTGTTGCACAGGCATTGTGCGAACGCCATCATTTTTCTAATCGTTCGCAGTTCTTACAACTTAAAGAAACATTCTTAGAATTCTGGAACAATGAAATTCTGCCGGTGGTTAATGAAAATGATCTGGTAAGTAATGTTGAATTAAAGTTCTCTGACAACGATGAGCTTTCAACACTTATAGCTATTGGCTTCGATGCAGACACCCTGATAATATGTACTTCTGTTGGTGGCTTTATGAATGATGAGAAAAACGTAATACCTGTAGTGGAGAAAATTGATAATAAGATAATGAGTTATGTAAGCTCAGAAAAAAGCAGTTTAGGCCTTGGTGGTATGCTTTCAAAACTTACGTTCACTAAATTGGCAACCTCGTTAGGCATTCGCGTTATTATTAGTGGGCTTTCGGGCGATGATCCTTTAAGAAAAGCTCTAGCTGGCAGTAAAGGCACTACATTCAACGCAAAGAAATCTGACCTGAAATCACGACAGAAATGGCTTGCAAGTGGCTCCATTACTTTAGGAGGCATAACGGTTGATAAAGGGGCCGAGAAAGCTTTGCTTGATCGAAAGAGTTTATTAACAGTAGGTATTAGTAAAGTGGAAGGAAATTTTTTAGCAGGTGAAGTGGTGCAATTGATTAATGACGAACAACAAATTATAGGTGTAGCCAAGGTAAGGTTAGATGCGTCAGGCATTGCGGATCAAATTAAAAAAAAGAATGCCTTAGCTGCACATTCGGATGATATTGTTATCTTTTGAGGGAACTTAAAATATACTCCAAACTTTGTTGAGGAAAAGTATGAGCCATGCAGGAGAAGACACACGGTTGCGAGATAAATAGAACTGAAACTTAAGGAATAAGGAGGCTCCCTAAATTACAAGTACTCGCAATAATTTAAAAAACTATGAAAGTTAACAAATTCACTATCGCAATCTTGCTAACTACTCTCATCATTTCTTGTCAACAAAAGTATCAGGACCGCACATTAACGCCATCAAAAGAAAAGAGAATATATTTTGTATCTGAATTGAATTCAGAACAAATAAAAAGGTTTGACAAAGGGAAAACAATTGTATTACTAACCGGCGGCATCTTAGAGGAACATGGACCGTATCTTCCCATCTTCACCGACGGCTATTGGAATGAAAAATTCAGAGATACACTTGCAAAAACAATCGCTAACAGACCAGACCTAAAAGTTTTGATTTTTCCTACGATCCCTTTAGGAAATAGTGGAGCAAATGACGTGGGACTGAAATATTCTTTCCCCGGAACATTTACAGTGCGTTTTGAAACCCTTCGTTCAGTATTCATGGATTTAGCAACAGAACTTGGTGAGCAGGGTTTCAAACACGTTTTTGTTATTCATGGGCACGGAGCTCCTAATCATCAAAGAGCCCTTGACCATGCCGCAGATTTTTTTAATGATAACTATGGTGGAAAAATGGTTAACCTATTTGGGCTAAACCCTATAATTGAAAATTGGTTTTCAGGGCAAATGACAGAAGAGCAAAATAAGGAAGATGGATTTAGTATTCATGCCGGTATGAAAGAAACAAGCAGCATGTTGTATATTAATCCAAACTTAGTTGACACCAATTATAAACATGCAATTCCTCTCACTGGCTTCGATATGAGTAGTTTACTGCAGATTGCAAAAAGACCTGATTGGCCTGGTTATTTTGGTTCCGAAAGATTAGCAAACTCAGAATTTGGCAAAGAAGCCTGGAATAAAAACGTAACTGAGTATTGCAATATTGTGATGAATATCATTGATAATAAAATAAATCCTGACACTATTGCAAAGTTTGGAAACATTATGAAAGAAAGTTCGATGGATGTAATGCTTGATAGCCTTGCAATTGAAGAGGAACAAAGAAGAAAATCAATTCAAATGAGATGGCTTCATAAAAAGGGATTTGATTAAATAGTAGACTTTCCCTGTAGCCAATATCGGACTTGCCGATATGCAGGCCTAAGTTCTATCATCATATTTAAATAACTATCCCTAAGTTTTAAAGTACACCTTAGAAATAGCTGTTGCTACAAAAGAAAATTTCATGCAAACAATTCTACCCTTAGTAATAAAAACACATAAAGCTTCTGTTGCACTCCGCAATTGCAGCGATGGACAAATTAAAAAGACTCTACAATCACTTGCAGATGCAGTTGAAGCCAACACTCCGGCAATATTAGAGGCAAACCAAAAAGATGTAGCAAAACAAGACGCCAACGACCCTCGTACAGATCGGCTATCATTAACAGAACAACGAATAAAAAGTATTGCAAACAGTATCCGTCAAATAAGCGAATTGCCTAATCCTTCAGGTATGCTTATAGAAAGTCGCAAGCTGGCTAATGGTTTGCTGCTTCAAAAAGTTTCAGTTCCCTTAGGTGTTGTTGGTGCTATTTATGAATCGAGGCCTAATGTTACATTTGATATTAGTGCTTTATGTTTACGCAGCATGAACGGTTGTTTACTCAAAGGAAGCAGTGAAGCCATGCATACCAATTGCGCTGCTATCAAAATTATAAAAGATGTGCTGAAGCAAAATGACATTGATCCCGATTCTATTACCCTTTTACCTTCAGAGAGGGAAACAGTCCAGGAACTTTTTACAGCAACAAAATATGTAGATGTGCTTATTCCTCGTGGCTCCGAGAGTCTTATTCAATACGTAAGAAAGAATAGTTTGGTGCCTGTTATTGAAACAGGTGCAGGAGTTTGTCATGTTTATGTTGAGAAAGATGCTGCAATGGATAAGGCTCTTAATATTGTGGTGAATGCCAAAGTATCGCGACCCTCCGTTTGCAACGCTGTTGATACAATATTGGTTGATAGTTCAATAGCTCCCGAATTTATAAAAAATCTGCAGCCGTTATTAGAAAAACATGGAGTAGAAATTTTTGCAGATGATAAGGCTCTTGAAATGCTAACGGGCTAATGGTTTGCTGCTTCAAAAAGTTTCAGTTCCCTTAGGTGTTGTTGGTGCCATTTATGAATCGAGGCCTAATGTTACATTTGATATAAGCGCTTTATGTTTACGCAGCATGAATGGTTGTTTACTTAAAGGAAGCAGTGAAGCCATGCATACCAATTGCGCTGCTATTAAAATTATAAAAGATGTGCTGAAGCAAAATAACATTGATCCTGATTCTATTACCCTTTTACCTTCAGAGAGGGAAACAGTCCAGGAACTTTTTACAGCAACAAAATATGTAGATGTGCTTATTCCTCGTGGCTCCGAGAGTCTTATTCAATACGTAAGAAAGAATAGTTTGGTGCCTGTTATTGAAACAGGTGCAGGAGTTTGTCATGTTTATGTTGAGAAAGATGCTGCAATGGATAAGGCTCTTAATATTGTGGTGAATGCCAAAGTATCGCGACCCTCCGTTTGCAACGCTGTTGATACAATATTGGTTGATAGTTCAATAGCTCCCGAATTTCTAAAAAATCTGCAGCCGTTGTTAGAAAAACATGGAGTAGAAATTTTTGCAGATGATAAGGCTCTTGAAATGCTAACCGGTTATCCTTACAAACAAAAAGCTACGCCGCAGGATTATGGCCGGGAATTTCTTAGCCTGAAGTGTGCAGTGAAGGTGGTAAAAGATATTGATGAAGCGCTTACACATATCCAGGAATATTCAACCAAACATTCAGAAGCCATCGTTTCAGAAAATATGGAGCAGTGTGAAAGGTTTTTGAAAGAAGTAGATGCCGCTGCAGTATACATGAACGCCTCTACCCGCTTTACTGATGGTGAAGAGTTTGGTTTAGGGGCAGAGATAGGTATATCTACTCAAAAGCTCCATGCCCGTGGGCCTTTCGCATTAGAAAAATTGGTTACAGAAAAATGGATCATAAGAGGAGACGGCCAAATAAGGTAAACAAAAGCATTTATTAAAAGAGGCTGTCCCAATACTATACAAAGGTGCTGAGAATCACTTAAACGACTTATCGTCTCCATCAGGGATACGAATTAAAAGAGGCCGTCTCATACTTTTGAGACAGCCTCTTTTTTTGCCTTTGTATTAATACAGCACCCTTATAGTTTCTATATCCTCTTGAGTTTGCACACGAATAGTCAGTATCCCTTTTGCAATATTTTGCAGCGAAACTTTTTCCATTTGTGCACTATTGTTAATTCGTTTTTGAAATACCATTTTTCCTGCGGCATCAAATATTGCTAAAGAAGTTGCTTTTGCCCGCAGTGAAAGTTGTAACGTATTCCCAATTATAATTCCCTTAATACGTGGTTTCGCGTCACCTTCTAAAACAATTATTGAAGTGTAATATGAACGGCCATCTATGTTTTTTATTTGCAGCCGATAGTAAGTTCTTTCATCAGCAACAGCCACTTTTGTAGTGTATTTATTGGTTGCATTATTACCGACTGATTTTTCGCGGCTTACTTCAACAAACGGTTGCGAGGCATTGGCGCGTTTTTCTAATATATATACGTCACCTGCTTCTTCATTTTGTACTTGCCAGTTTAGTTCGTGGTAGTTGCCGCTTTGTTTTCCGCTGAAAGAGGTGATGTGTAAAGGCAAAGTATTGTTTGCAACTAATTTGTATAATATACCATTGCTAAGGGAGGCACTGCCGAGGGACACGGCATAAAGGCTTCCGTCTTCACCTTCTCCATAGGATGATATGTTAGCTGCCCATGTTGGTTGCATAGTAGTATTAAATCCTCCGATACCATCTGATTTAATTAACCAACCGTGGCTACTTACATAATCGGATGTAATATAATAACCTTGCAGAGAAGGAAATTCAGTACCACGATAAACAAAGCCGCCGGTAATTGAGATGCCGCCGGTAGCACGGTCATGTGGATATTCAAAAATGGGAAAAACATAATTTGGCTGAGCAGTACAGGAAGTATTATTAAAGACAGGGGTGCCTTCGTAGCAACGCCATCCATAATTAAGACCTAAGATACTATCTGCCGGCCTGAAGTTTACTTCTTCCCATAGGTTCTGTCCAACGTCAGCTATCCACATATCACCTGTTTCTCTGTCAAAGCTCCACCTCCAGGGATTGCGCATTCCTATTGCAATTATTTCGTCGCGAATAGCAGGATCATTTATATATGGATTGGTTGGCGGAATTGAATAATAGGGAGGATTTGGGTTATTAACATCAATACGTATCATTTTACCAAGTAAAGTATCTCCGTTTTGAGCGCGGTTACCAGGATCGCCTCCGCTTCCGCCATCGCCGGTACCAAAGTATAAATAACCGTCAGGTCCGAAATTTAAATCAGCACCGTTATGATTAGTAAAGGGTTTATATAACGA
>MWYU01000441.1 GCA_002050375.1 Chitinophagales bacterium 62-2 | reverse complement strand
CATCAGAAGGCAACATATCCGTTGTAAAAATATCAGGATAGCCATCATTATTAATGTCGCCAATGTCAGCACCCATTGATGAATGGCTGATGTGCTGCATGCAACGCTCAATATCTTCCTTAAAAGTGCCGTTTTTCTGGTTGATGTACAGGTAATCCTTCTCGAAAAAATCGTTAGAAACATAGATGTCAGGATAATAGTCTCCGTTTACATCTCCAATGGTAATTCCAAGCCCAAAGCCTATAAGGCTTCCGTAAATACCAGCATTTTTGCTTACATCAATAAATTTACTGTTATCGTTTCTAAGAAGCTTATCACCGCCGCCTTTTAAAAAGTCAGCTACAGGCCAATCTTCTGCTCTCAGGTTTCGCTTGTTGGCATAATTAAGCGTATTTACAGGTATGAAACTATTATTAAGAATATAGCAATCAAGATCGCCATCAAGATCATAATCAAAGAAAGCGGCATGGGTAGTATAGCCTGCATCAGCTAATCCATATTCGTTTGCCTTTTCAGTAAACGTTCCGTTGCGGTTATTGATGTATAGTTCGTTCTCCTGGCCTATCTCTTTTTGATAGCCGGCATAACAAACATAAATATCTAACCAGCGGTCGTTATTAATATCAACCATTACAACGCCTGTACTCCACTTACCGGCAATCTTAAATCCCGCTTTTGCAGTTATGTCATCGAACTTAAAGTTTCCCTTGTTTAAATAAAGCTTATTGCTTGTTTGGTTAGCGGTAAAAAAAACATCAGGCAGGCCATCATTATTAATATCTCCAATAGCTACACCACCACCATTATAAAAGTTACGGTAGCTGAAAATATTTAAGTCCTTATTGTTTTTTACTGTGTTTGTAAAATCAATTCCGGAGTCATCTATTAATTTAAAGAGCGGCTTTGGTTTTTCTTTACATGCGATAACAGTAGAAAATACAAAAATTAAACAAGATAGTTTCAACAATAAACTCATATAGCAAAAAGAAAAAGGTCATTAAAAATGACCTTTCGTTTACAAAAAATATTAAAAAAAATTAATAGCCGGGATTTTGTGTAAGGTTAGGATTAACAGCTAACTGATCGTTAGGAATAGGGAATAATAGATTTTTTGGATTTGATTGTGCTTTTTCCTGCCAGGGCTGTAAAAATTTACCGAAGCGGATAAGGTCTTGTCTTCTCCAGCCTTCCCAATATAATTCACGACCCCTTTCGTCAATTAATCTGTTTAAGTCAACAGAACTCAGAGAAGATGCACCTCTGCTTGTACGAATTTGATTTACCAGCGATAAAGCTCCGGCTGCTAAACTTGCAGTACGCAATTGTGCTTCCGCCTTCATCAATAAAACATCTGCATACCTGAAAATAGCCCAATCATTATCTTTTTGATCCCCCGAAGAAGCATAATCATAAGGATATTTAATTACCCTAATACCTGTTACTTCCAGGTTGCTACCCGCTTCTCTTAACTTCACATCCCTGGTAAAAGCCAAAGGATTACTCTTACGGTCTGTTAAAGGAGCGTCAGTAGTTAAATCATATTGTTGGCCTACAAAAAATCCAACATTATTTCTACCGCCGGGATTGGGAAGTGCGCCGGGATATCTGTAATTTTTTCCCCTTCTTTGATCAGTTGCCTCGAACTTATCATAAAAATCTGAGAGAGTCGCAAATCCATTCCAACCTCCGGGATTCATATTATAATGCGATACCTGGAAAGCTGCACCACGAACATTGCCACCCCTGTCTCCAGATTTATTATATAAAGTATAGATATTTTCTTTTGACTTTACATGGTTGTCGGGCGCAAAGTTGTCAAAGAATTCATCATTTAAAGAATACTTTGTACTGGCAATTATCTGATCGGCTAATGTGACAACCTGGTTCATATCAGCCGCATCAAAAGTGGGAGTCGCCCTGTTTACAAATACCCCTTTATTCAGGTAAACTTTCATTAATAAAGCCCGGGCTGCATTCTTATTTGCCACATAAGCTGGGGCATTATCCGGAAGGGTAGCCATGATGGCATTTAATTCAGAGATGATGAAGTCTGCCGCTTCTTTCCCTTTCAAAGTTTTAGGTGGGATTTTATAATTGGTCAGATCTTCCCTGTAGGGAACCTGATCCCATCCGTCTAGTACAGCAAACATAGTTAAGGCCCTTATAAACCTTGCTTCCGCAGCCTGTTGAGGTGAAGGGCTAAACTGTAGCACATTCGAAGCTGAAAACTGCGCACTTAATAAACCATTAAAGGCTCCCCTGATCTGTCCCTGGTCGGGGTTCCAGGTGTGTGCATGCAAAGCTCTCCACTGACCATTATCGTCCCAGTCAGGTCCTCTTGTAGGTGCAAGTGTTTCATCAGAAGTATGCTGTTGTACGTGCCAAAAATCACCGTTTTGAAACGGGCCGTTAAGAGCATTATATGCACTTATTAATAATTGGTCGGCAGTAACATTACCTGAGGTGCTTTGTTCCAGTTCGCTTCTTAGAGTTTCATCCAACTTGGTACAGGAAAAGCCTGCAATGATTAAGAATAAAAAGAAGAATATTTTTATATGTTTCATAGATGACAAATTTTTAATATTATAAAGAGAAATTAAGACCCAAAAGGATAGTTCTGGCAGAGGGGTATGGAATATATTCAACACCTAAAGAAGGTATTCCATTAACTCCGGCGTCAGTATTTACTTCAGGGTCGAAGCCTGTATATTTGGTAATAACAAACAAGTTTTGACCGGTTAAGGAAATATTCAGATTTCGAATGCTTTTGCCAATATTACCTATTCTATAACTAAGGGTAGCATTAGCCATCTTAAGGTAGTCACCTTTTTCTAAATTACGGGTAGAAGGTGCAGGAGCGTTAGAAATCGCCTCTGTTACACCGGTGCCTATAATAGCTTTAGCGATATTTCTGGTTCCTAAATTACCTATTCCCAAAACAGAAGCCGCAGTATTATTAAATAAATAATGACCGAAAGTACCATTCATATTAACCGTTGCAGTCAACTTTTTATAATTAAAATCTGATGAGAGGCCTAATAACATTTTAGGGTTAGGACTTCCGGAATAGAAGAGTGTATTTCCCTGATCGGTATAAACACTTTGCCCTGTACCTTTATCAATACCTTCAAATTTCCTAAGGTACCACACGTTCAAGGGTTGTCCGCTTATCAATCTTTGGCCTCTTACATTGCTAAAACCCTGGCCCCTTAATGCACCTGTTTCATAAAAGCCAGCCAGCCCTTCTACAGTATTTTGAAGGAAAGAAGCATTGACCATTAGGTTCCAGTTTACATCCCTGCTGCGCATCAATCCGCCGGTTAACATTATTTCCACTCCTTTATTTAAAACATAACCTGGCAAATTGATCCAAATTCTACCGCCGGGTGCAGGTTGAACAATATTTTGTTCAAACAACACGTCGGTGGTCTTTTTATAGAAGTAATCAACTGAACCGCTAAACCTATTTTTTATAATGCTGAAATCAATTCCGGCATTAGTAGTTGTCGAGGTTTCCCATTTCAAATCCTCGTTTCCATAGTTAGACTGCGAAATAGATTGCTGACCAAAACCAAACCTGTTTAAAGAAGCACCTGAAGGGAACTCCTGGTTACCGGTTTTACCCCAGCTTAAACGCAGTTTCAAATTATTTATAATATCGTTGGTTTTTAAAAAATCCTCGTTAGATACATTCCAGGCCAAACCAACAGATGGGAAATAACCATACTTATTGTTCTCGCCAAACCTGGTAGAACCATCGGCTCTTATTGTACCCGTTATTAAATATCTATCCATAATATTTACAATTGCACGGCCAAAGAAAGATTGCAGTTCAGTAGTGGGGGATGCAAAAGAACTTATGCCCCTGCTGTTTTGAGTGGTGTATTGGAGGACGTCATAATAGTTCAATCCGACATTCGTAAAATCCTGACCACTCATAGAATTTCCCCTGCTATCAAACGTTAGCCATTCGTGACCAATAACCGCATTTAGGTTGATATTAGAAGTTAACGGCTTATTGAAATTTAAAGTATTAGTGATCTGCTGGTTTGTCTGCTCCTGGTTACTAACAAAAGCAACCCCCCTTCCTTCAATACCCTGTGCATTCAACAACCGGTTTACCTGTCCCCTTCTTGTGCCTACCTGGCGATTAGCACTGTATATAAACTTATATTCCAATTCTTTTGTTATTCTGTAAGAAGGAGATATGCTGGCAATAACGGTATTAAGATTTGCTTTGTCATTAAAATAAGCCAACTGAGCAAGTGGGTTGATAGTTGTTGCTCCCACTGCCGGATCAATCCAGATAGAATCATTTGGTTTCCTTAAACTGTGTGTGGGATTCCATTGCAGCGCCTGAGATATTAGATTTCCTGTAAATCCAACAAAAGATGAAATGGGCGCTATTCGCTCGTTTGTTTGAGTAACTAAAATATTTACATCAAGACCCAGTTTCTTACTTTCTAAGAATCTGAAATTACTGGTTAAGCTGGCGGTAATTTTCTTTAATGCAGAAGTTTCGATAATACCTTGCTGATCAAGATATCCTGCAGAAATACGATACCGTCCATTTTCAGAGCCACCACCCAAGGCTACATTATAATTTTGAGTGATAGATGTACGGGTAATGGCATCAAAAGCATTTTCATTTCCGCCAAAATCTCCGGTAGTCAGGCCATAATCTTTCAGAGCCTGCCTATATTCATTTGCATCCAATACTTCAAGTCTCTTTACTATATTACTTAAACCAGTTGAAGCACTTATATCTAATTGAGGTACCCCTGATTGTCCACGCTTGGTGGTAATTAATACTACTCCATTAGCGCCCCTCGATCCAAAAATAGCAGTAGCAGAGGCATCTTTTAAAATTTCGATATTGGCAATATCGTTAGGGTTGATAAAGTTAAGCGGGTTACCTCCATCACTTCCAAAATCACCCCCTCTTCCTCCCGGCCGTGCAGAACCTCCGGACAAAGGAACACCGTCTACTACAAATAAAGGCTGATTACCCGACCTAATAGAAGATGTACCGCGGATTCTTACCGTTGTTGAACCACCAGGCTGCCCGGTATTATTAATAACCAAAACACCCGCCGCTTTACCTTGAATCAACTGGTCTGGTGAGGTTATAACTCCTTTATTAAAGTCTTTTTCCCTCACGGTTGCAACAGATCCTGTAAGGTCTCTTCTTCGTGCAGTTCCATATCCCGTAACAACTACCTCATTTAAGTTCAACGAAGTGGCCTGAAGGGTTACAGTAGCGGCATTAGAAGCAGCTATCTCCTGCGTTCCAAAACCTACCGAGGTAACAACCAAAGTAGCAGTATTAGGGGCCTGGATAGTAAACGTACCATCATTGCCCGTTTGGGTGGCAGCATTTGATCCGCGCACCGATACGGTCGCCCCAGGTACTCCATTACCCTGGGCATCGACGACTTTGCCTGTAACTGTTTGGCTTTGTGCAACTAAAGTTTGGAAGAGAGAAAAGAAGATGAATAGCAGTGTGCAAATTCTTTGCGAATTGTTTTTAATTCTCATATGCAAGTGTTTAACGTTGGCAAGCATTGAACTCACCCGGATTAGTTTTAATAAGCTAAATTAACCATATTTAACAACTTCTTTGAAACATTGTTCATTTACCCTTTCAATTAAGGTATTTTTAATCTCTTGTGCTCAGCGCTGAAAACCGGTTAAGGCAAACGAACAAGAGTAAGAGTGTAAAACTTTTAGTAATATATTACCCGCAGTTGGCTTATAGCTCTCCTTTAGTTTTTACCCCTACTTCTGCAACTCCAAAACCCACATTCTTTTAGCTGGTATCAACACTTTATCTTTAGTTAAGTAAACATTATTATTACCTATAATGCTTTTTGCTGATCCAAACCCGTTTGTTCGTTCTGCATATTTAGTAAAGTCTAATTCTTTAACCTTATCACTTGTATTCATGATGCACATAATTGTTTGCTTATTGTCATACCTGAAGTAAATATATAAGCCATCATCAGGTACATACTGCATCAATTTTCCGGTTTTGATAGCAGAAGAATTTTTACGATAGTTGGCTAAAGTTGCAGTATAATCTAATAATTCAAGTTCATCATCATTCAACCCTTTTCGTGTAAATGCATTTTTCTTATCTCCATCCCACCCACCAGGAAAATCTAAGCGAACCCAGCCATCCGGATTAGAAATACCTTTCATCATTACCTCTGTGCCATAATACATTTGTGGAATACCCCTGCAAGTCAACAACCAGGCTATTCCACTCTTCAGCTTTTCTTTATCCTCACCCACCTGCGATAAAAACCGGGTCATATCATGGTTATCCAAAAAGATCACATGCTTCATTGGGTCTTTATAAACAAAATCGTTGGCAAGTGTTTGATATAACCTGTTCACTCCTTCCGTCCATCCGAATGGCTGGTTCATGGCAGGGGCAATACCATATAGATTGGTTTGAAAATCTGTAACACCAGGAAGATTACTTTTAAAAGCAATATTGAAATAATTTTCAGTAAAGTAAGCCTGGTTGGCGGTACCATGCACCCATGTTTCACCAAACATTGTTATTGAAGGATACTCATCTATCAAAGCTTTATTACAGCGATTCATAAAATCAAGGTCGTTGTATATATATGTATCTATCCTCCATCCATCTACTCCAAACTCTTCAACACTCCATAACGCATGTTGAATAAGAAAGTTAGCAACATAGGGATTGGTTTGATTCATATCCGGCATTTGCCTTGTAAACCATCCGCTTTGAACCACCTTCTTATCTGAAGGCGCTCCATGCGGATCCATAATCGCCTGGTCTTTGTAAGATGTTTGTGTGTATTTCGGCCATTGGTTCAGCCAGTCTTTCATAGGTGGATCAAGAATCGTGAAGTGGTAAGAACCTACATGATTGTAAACTGCATCTTGTATAAGTTTCATTCCTCTTTTGTGCAGTTCATCACTTAAATTCTTATAAGCTTTTTCGCCTCCAAAGCGAGGTTCTATTTTATAATGATCAGTAAATGCATAACCATGCTCTGTG
>MWYU01000145.1 GCA_002050375.1 Chitinophagales bacterium 62-2 | reverse complement strand
GGCTTATACTATTTGACCAGGATACAAAGATTAACGATGACTATCTAAAAGAATTGCAAAGTTCATTTAATACATTTCCTAATGAAAAGCTTTTTTGTCCAAACGTGCTTGCAAATAATAAAATTATATCTCCAGCCTATTACTTTGCTTATAGGGCGTTTAGTTTCAATAAACCAAAGTCCGGTATTTTAAAAGGTTTGAATTGCACTCTAATCAACAGCGGCCTGGCAATAAAGCTAAGCGAACTTGAAAACCTGGAAGGATATGATACTGAATTGCCATTGGATTATAGCGACCATTATTTCTTCTTCAAATTCAAAAAAAGAAACAGGAATTTTGTTGCAATTAATTGCGAGAATTTACACAGCTTGTCTTCTAATTCAGATCAGACATTTGAAACAGTTTACAGTCGCTTTAAGAAGTATTGTATTTCTACCTTTATTTATGCAAAAAAAGTTGACAGCAACGTGCCTTTGTTATGGCTTTTTTTCAGGACATTCAAATTAACCCTTAAATTTTCTAAAGTTGAATTCTTTAAGTTTTTACTCTTCAAAAAATAAGATTACAATATCAAGTTTCTTCTTCTTGCTTTTTATAATGGAAGCGTCCATTGGTGGTTCAGGAGGATTAATAAAACTCGGAGGTGGATTAACACTAAGAAAAATTAATGTTTGTATTGCATTATTAATTTCTATTTTTCTAATATCTCAGCTAAAAAAGGTTCCAAAAAATATTGCTTACATTTTTATTGCTTTTATTATTTCCCTTATTATACCTACAATTATTGGTTATATAAACTATGGAAATAACCCAAAGGTGATAGAAAATTTTCTTCAGCAATCCTTCTTTTTATTACTTCCATTTTATAACCTGTTTATTAAAAATGAAGATGATATTCAGATTGTAGTTAGAATTTTAAAGGTTGCATCTCTTGCTATAGCCCTCATTTATTTAGCTGTATTAGCTTTAATAGCAACAGGAATGACTGATTTTCTTTCTGTGTATCAGATAATTACTACTTCTACCGAATTTATGGGCAGGGGAGTAAGTGCTTTTTGGTTTAAAGGTTTTCTTTACTTGTGCTTAGGATTATTTTTTTTCGATACAGAGAAGAATACATTCCTCAAGCGTATAGAACAACTAATAGTACTTATAGCCGTTTATTTTACTTTTGTAAGAGGTTTTATAGTAGCTCTTTTTGCTTCCGTTTTTCTTTACGAGTTACTTTTTAAAAGTTTTTTGAAAGGTATATTAATTGGTTTCTTTTCAATTATAATAATAAGCTCATTCGCTCAATATTATATTCAAGCTTCCTTTAATAGAGAAGAATCTGATGAGGTTAGAAAAGTTCAATATCAACAGGTAGTGGATGCTATTACCCCTACCTCAATAGTTATGGGACATGGGTTTGGCGAAGGCGTTAGGGTCAGGGATAATCATTTAGAAATAATTTACCTCGAGATTTTCCATAAGCAAGGATTGATCGGGCTTACTTTTTGGGTTTTTATCCTATTTTATATTGGGCTTCTCTATTTTAATTGCAAACGGTTGGGTTATGAAAAAAAAGCACGGCCATTTCTGCTGGCTGCGTTGTTCATTTATATACAATCGGCAACCAATCCTTATTTAACCAATTCTATCGGGCTTAATATGATCATGATCTCAATAGTTAGCCTGAATATTTATTTAAAAGAGGGAAGAAAAAGCATTCGCAGTAATAGCGATATAGTCTAAACCCTTTATGATACTTTATAAGCAAGTCTTTAATACAAACACTAGAACTATTAGTTGTTCTTTTCAATCTTATAGTAACAAATGAGCGTTTCAATATGCATGGCTACTTTTAATGGTGAGTCATATATTAAAACACAGGTCGAATCTATTTTAAAACAAATTGATTCGCATGACGAAGTAATTATAAGCGATGATTTTTCTAAAGACAGAACCTGCGAAATAATTAAAAGCTTTAATGATGACAGGATTATTTTATTAGAAAATAAAGTGCAATCCGGTGTAATAAAAAATTTCGAAAAGGCTTTACAACAATCAAAAGGAGAATATATTTTCTTATCTGATCAGGATGACGTATGGGTAAAAAATAAAGTAAAGACATTCTTGCAGTACTTAAAGAAGTTTGACGTAGTGCAATCAGATGCAGTAGTTGTAAATTCAAAATTAGAGGAATTGTATCCCGGGTATTTTGATCTTACACAAGCCAAAACAGGTTTATTAAGAAATGTTTTAAAGAATAGTTATATCGGCTGCAACATGGCTTTTAGCCGAAGGGTTTTAGACATGGCCTTGCCATTTCCTAAAGACATACCAATGCATGATATGTGGATAGGAATAACAGGGGAGTTTTTTTTTAAAACCTTTTTTATTAAAGAAAAGCTATTATTATACAGGAGACATACTTCAAATTTTTCTCAAACGGGTTTTAAATCACCTTTCACTTTTCAACAAAAAATAAAATTTCGAATAAATGTAATAAAGTACTTTCCTCTTCTTCTGAAAAGGAAATTAGGCAAGCGTTTTGATTGAAGTAGTAAAAGAAAATTTATGAGGAAAAATCCGCTTATACTTTGTTTATCTGTTATTGCCTGCATTTGTACAGCATCAGCTCAACAAACTATTAATATTGTTACTGGAGGTAAAAGTAATTATAGAATCGTAATTCCTGCTAATGCTAACAGTCTTGAAGTAAGATCAGCAAATGTTTTGCAACAATACCTTCACAAAATTTCAAATTGTACATTACCAATTAGTGCCATTGAAGGAGCAGCCAACACGAATCAAATCGTTATAGGGAAAACAAATAAGGTCTCCCCGTCAGATTTGAAGAATTTGGGGGATGACGGAATACTTATAAAACGTATAGATAATACAATAGTTTTAACAGGTGGCAAACGGATTGGGGTATTATATAGTGTATTTACTTTTCTGGAAGATTACCTTGGCTGCCAGGCATACACTCCTGAAGTTATTGAAGTACCAAAAAAAAGTACAATAACATTACCTGCTGTTATTTATAAAAAACAAAATCCGGCTTTTAGTTATCGAATGACCTTTTTCCCAAACCTGCTTTTAGGGACTCCGTCTTATGAATTTAGTGATTGGAGAAAAATGAATTATTTTAAGGAAGGATGGGGTTTATGGGTTCACTCTTTTGAAACTCTTTTGCCAAAAGCCCAGTATTTTGCTGCCCATCCTGAATATTTTGCATTAATAAATGGGACGCGAAACCCTGTCCAGCCCGATTTAACGAACCCCGATGTTTTACGTATAGTAATAGACAACTTACGCGCTTTAATAAAGGCTAACCCGGCACCAGCCTTCTGGAGTGTAAGCCAGAATGATACGCCTACAAATCAGGAGCATTGTGAGTGCCCTAATTGTAAAAAGTTAGATACAGAGCAGGGTAGCCCGCAAGGTTCTCTTTTAACTTTCGTTAATGCTGTAGCAAAAGAATTTCCAGATAAGATGATTACGACATTAGCTTATGGATATTCTCAGAAACCCCCTAAGAATTTAAAACCAAGAGGTAATGTAATAGTTATGTTATGTGCCACAGGTCAAAATTTGTTAGATCCTTTATCATCTAAAAATAATGATTTCAATAGAGATTTAGAAAAATGGGGACAGACCACGAATAATTTGTTTTTGTGGGATTACATAGTGAAGTTCGACCAGACGTTACTTCCTCTTCCTAACATGAAAATTTTGCAATCTAACATTCGATATTTTTTAAAAAACAACGTTAAGTATCTTTTTGAGCAGGGTAGCGGAGATGTTGTTGGAGAATTTTCTGAATTGAAGTGCTATTTGGTAGCTAAGCTAATGTGGGATGCGAACACAAATTTCGAATCTGCTATAACTAATTTTCTCAATTATTATTACGGTAAAACAGGAGCAACCTTTGTGCGCCAATACTTAGATGGTTTGCATAAAAATGCTGCTACTGGTAATTCGGCCATTTATACATCTGGTAATATAACTCCCACACAGAGCTCTTATTTATCGAATGGAAATATAAATACCTATAAGAGTTTCTTCAAGAAGGCACTTAATGCAGTAGATAGTAACAGTGTTTATGGAAAAAGAATTCTAAAGGAGTATACCGGTGTTCTTTATGCTGAATTAGAAAATAATAAGTATCAATTTTCTCAACAGAAGCAATTAGATAGACAAAATAAAAGCAACTATATCAACAGTCTTAATTACTGGTATAAAAAAATTAAAGCCGCAAATATAACTTCCCTTGCTGAAGGCGGGAGAGATGTTGACAGTTATTTTAAATCATATTCTGACCAGCTTAATAATTATCCTTTAAAGTAAAAGGTTTGTTATAAATAAAAATTGCGAACCGGTTATTCTACAAGATAATCTATTCGAATTCTTCGAATTCGTTTATTTAAATTTACTATGAAAATGTCGAAAAACACTTGTTAATTTGTCTGTACATATTTTAATGAAATTTCTTTTATATTCGATTGATTTAGGTAAAAGGATTATTTTGCACTAGTTTACGATACAGCCGGAAGTATAAAATGGTGCTTACTTTACAATTTATATCCCGACTTTTGTAAAACCTAATTTATAATTAGTTTTTATAGGTGAGTTGTTAGATTAAAAGTTTGTATTTTAAATGAAAATTATTATATCAGGATCAATAGTATTGTATAAAACCGATAGGGGAATAAGGCAATCAATAGAAAGTTTCTTGAACACTTCTTTGCCTGTTAAACTTTTCCTAATCGATAATTCTCCAACACAACTTCTTAAAGAAGGGTTAACGGACACTTTACAGGATGACCGTGTTGAATACATTTTTAACAATAGAAACTTAGGTTATGGTGCTGGCCACAATATTGCATTAAAAAAAGTTCAAAAGCTTTCTTCTTATCACCTTGTTCTTAATCCTGATGTTTACTTTGATAGCAATGTTTTGCCAAAGCTTTTCTCTTTTATGGAGGCAAATAAGGAGGTAGGTTTAGTTTTACCTAAAGTAATATATCCTAATGGCCAATTGCAATACCTCTCAAAGCTATTACCATCACCTTCAGTGCTTATATTTCGCCGCTTTTTACCTACCTCAATTATAAAGAGGAGCTTATTTAATTATGAAATGAAATTTTCGGGATACAATAAAAAAATGGAAGTTCCCTATATTTCAGGATGTTTTATGTTTATGAGAACATCATTACTTAGTCGTGTAGGGTTATTTGATGAGCGCTTTTTTTTGTATTTAGAGGATACTGACCTAAGCAGACGGTTTTTTCTTGCTGCTAAAAACATGTATTATCCAGGTGTTCAAATTGTGCATCATCATACCCGCGGTTCTTATAAAAACTTCCGGCTATTACTTATACATATAAAAAGTGCGGTTCAGTATTTTAATAAATGGGGTTGGTTGACTGACCGCGAAAGAAATTTGATAAACAATAAAGTAAAGGAAGCCGCTCAAAGCGCAACTATTAAAGAGAATTCTCTTAAAGTTAAAACTGCTTAATGGTCGTAGCAGTAAGTATAACAATTTTAATAATAGACCATGTTTTATAGATTATTATTTATCCTCCTTTCCTGCTCATTCGAATCCTTCTCCGAAAAAATTATAGCTAATTGTTTTAGAAAAGCGCGATATGAAATATTGATGCATATTTGAAAAATTTTCAAAACTGAAGTTGCTCCGGGAGCCAGGTAAGAAACTTGTGGGATAATTGCATAAATAGCTTTAATGTACGAAAGGTTGCGAACGGGTTAAGGGAATGTATGGGAATGTAAACAAAATGAGGTGTAAATAAAAATGCGTGGTTTTTAAGCGATAGTTAAATAGGAATGGAGCAAAAGAGCATTTAAAAAAAGGAAAGAGTTTATTTAAATATAATATTTTTATCGTGTTATGAAGAAAGCCTTAATTACTGGCATCACTGGGCAGGACGGTGCTTACCTTGCTGAGTTGTTGTTAGGTAAAGGTTATGAGGTACATGGAACAAAAAGAAGAAGTTCGTTATTTAATACCGATAGGATTGACCATCTTTATCAGGATCCACATGCTGCCAACAGGCATTTAGTATTGCATTATGGCGACCTTACCGACTCTACAAATCTTATAAGGATCGTACAGGAAGTACAGCCGGATGAAATTTATAACCTGGCGGCCATGAGTCATGTTCATGTAAGTTTTGAAACTCCTGAATACACTGCAAACGCTGACGGCATCGGAACTTTACGTATTTTGGAAGCTGTGCGTTTATTGGGCCTTACAAAAAAAACAAAGATATACCAGGCTTCTACTTCTGAATTGTATGGTTTGGTACAGGCCGTACCACAGTCAGAAACAACTCCTTTTTACCCACGCTCACCATATGCGATTGCCAAACTTTATGCCTACTGGATCACGGTAAATTATCGCGAAGCATACAACATGTATGCTTGCAATGGAATTTTGTTTAACCACGAGTCCCCACTGCGCGGCGAAACATTTGTAACACGTAAAATAAGCCGGGGTGTAGCAAAAATTGCTTTAGGCTTACAGGATTGTTTGTACTTGGGAAACATGAATTCGAGGAGAGATTGGGGACATGCTAAAGATTATGTTGAAGCGATGTATTTAATCCTTCAACAGGAAAAGCCTGAAGATTATGTAATTGCAACTGGTATTACAACAACCATTCGCGATTTTGTTATAATGGCTTTTGATAATGCAGGAATTGAGATTAAATTTAAAGGCCAAAAAGAAGAAGAAGTTGGTATTGTAGTTTCATGCAAAGAGGAATACCAAGTACCTGCAGGAACGGTTGTAGTTAAAGTAGATCCGAGATACTACCGGCCAACGGAAGTTGATTTGCTGATTGGCGATGCTACAAAAGCGAAAGAAAAACTAGGATGGAAAGCTAAGTATACTTTGCCGGAATTGGTTAAAGAGATGGTAGATTCAGACATTCAATTATTTAGAAGCGAACTGCTATTAAAAGAAAAGGGGTTTGGCATTAAAAATCAATACGAATAAAAAGTAGAATGAAAAATGACCCTTTACCTTACAACCCTACCTTAAACCTTAAACCTTAAACCTAAAAGTGCAGCCAGCCGACAAAATATATATAGCAGGACATGGAGGTATGGTTGGGAG
>MWYU01000543.1 GCA_002050375.1 Chitinophagales bacterium 62-2 | reverse complement strand
CTCCAAGGGAGAGGGAGTTCGGGCAGTAATTATTTTATTTTCCTTTGTAGTGTCTTATCATCGGTTGAGCATTGATCGTCTGATTTTCTCCCCTTAGTCCAAAGGACTCCTTAAGGGGATGTGGTTCTTTTTTAAAGTCCCCCTTCGGGGGATTTAGGGGGCTTCTATATATCATATTTACTTAATCGTCGGTATAAAGCCGTTCTTGTAAGTCCAAGTTCTTTGGCCGCTTTAGAAATGTTACCGTTGTTCTTTTCAATCACTTTAAGAATTGTATTTTTTTCTACCGAACTTAACTTTAATTCTTTTGGTTCTTCTTCGGTTTCACGCACTATTTCTATTGGTGAGAAAATTATATCTTTTGCTTCAAGTAAATCTCCGTCTGCCATTATCACTGCCCGTTCAATGGTGTATTGAAGTTCCCTAACATTGCCGGGGTAATGATAGTTCATTAATTTGTCTTCTGCACTTACGGCTAACCGAAGTCTTGGCTTTAAATATTTGTTACTGTACACCTGGATAAAATGGTTGGCCAATAAAACGATATCACTTTGCCTTTTACGCAAGGGGGGAACCATTATTTCAACTGTGTTGATTCTATAAATCAAATCTTTGCGGAAACGGTTTTCACTTGCCAATTCCTGCAGGGGAACATTGGTTGCACAAACAAGGCGAATATCAATAGGTATAGGCTGGTTATCTCCCAATCGTATCACCTGCCTGTTCTGCAACACACTTAATAACTTCGCCTGTTGATGAAGGGATATATTTCCTATCTCATCTAAAAATAAAGTTCCCCCATCTGCTGCTTCAAACCGTCCGGCACGGTCTTCTCTTGCATCTGTAAAAGCTCCTTTTTTATGACCAAACAATTCACTTTCAAAAAGCGATTCAGTTAAAGCGCCTACATCAACTTTTACATAAGGTTTACCGGTACGCATGCTCTGCTGGTGAATTGCTTTGGCTATAAGGTCTTTACCTACCCCATTCTCGCCAAGTATGAGAATGTTCGCATCTGTGGGGGCAATTTTTTCAATCTTGTAAAAAATCTCCTCCATTGCTTCAGACGCACCTAATAGTTCTTTATGTACTATAGAATCCATTTCAGCATTACTCTTTGCCTTTGCTTTGGAGCCTTCTTTTTTGTTAAGCGTATCTTTTATAATGCTGATGAGTTTTTCGTTGTGCCATGGCTTCACTACAAAGTCTGCCGCGCCTTCTTTAAGCGAACGAACAGCAAGGTCAATATCACCATATGCAGTTATCATAATCACCGCTGCATCCGATTTAAACTCTTTTGTTTTCTTCAGCCAATACAGCCCTTCATTGCCGGTGTTGATGGAGCTATTAAAGTTCATGTCTAATAAAATCAAATCAAAAGAGCGGCGTGAAAGAATGTCACGCAGATTTTCAGGATTAGGTTCGGTTAAAACTTCCTTTGCTTCAGTTTTCAATAAAAGCCTTACAGCAGTAAGTACATCAGGGTCATCGTCAATAATTAAAATAGAAGCATTCTTGAGCAACATGGTTTACAAATAGTTTAGGCTGGCAGGTCTAAACTACAATTATACCATAATTACAACCGAGTGTGAATTAATTTTTTACGTAAAACACACCAACATAAAGTGTATCGAAAGCGAACACAAGGTGTAACACTAACGAACACGTTCGTAGATTTAGTTAGCATAAGCTATTGAAAACTAAAGAAGTAGAAACTGGCACATTATTCACAAGTGTGTTTGCAGCAGATTTTAGAAGCAGAAATTGCTGAAAGAGTTTTAACCCCAAACCAGGTACCAGAACGTGGATAGAGTTATTCAAAAAAAGACGTGGACACAAAAAAGGATATTGACCATTGCGGGCATTGTTGCTATCATCATTCTTATTGGCGGAAGCTATTATTTTACCTCAGGCAAAAGCCGTTTGAATGTAGATACCGAACGTATTACTATTTCTGAAATTAAGAAAGGTTCTTTCCAGGAATTTATACCGGTTAATGGGATTGTATTACCTGTTACAACTATTTACCTGGATGCCGTAGAAGGCGGACGGGTTGAAGAAAAGTTTGTTGAAGACGGCGCTTTGATGAAGAAAGGTCAGCCGATTTTAAAGTTAGCTAATACCGACCTTGAACTGAGTTTATCTAACCAGGAAACTTCAGTATTTAACGTACTAACACAAATGCAACTTACGCGTAACGCCGCTGAACAAAATACTATACGTCAATTAAATCAGATGGCTGAAGTAGATAATGCATTGGCTGAAGCAGAAAGAGTTTACAAATTAAACAAGCATTTGCACGATGAGAAAGCGATTGGCTCGCAGGAATTAAAGCAGTCTGAAAACAATCATAAATACCAGGTTGAAAGAAAGAAGCTAACCGAAGAAACATTACAAAAGGATAAAGTTTCAGGCAAACAACAGGTAAGCCAGATGGGACAATCTTATGCACGCATGCAAAATGCTTTAGCGCTTATGAGAAGAAAGGTTGGTGATCTTATTGTTCGTGCACCGGTTGATGGACAACTAACTTCTTTGGATGCAGAAATTGGTCAGTCAAAAAATAAAGGTGAACGGCTTGGGCAGGTAGATGTATTAAGCGGCTTTAAAGTAAGGGCCGATATTGACGAACATTACATCTCAAGAATATTTACCGGTTTAATGGGAGAAGTTACACTTGCAGGAAAAGATTATAAACTAAGAATAAGAAAGGTATATACACAGGTAAACAATGGGCGCTTTCAGGTTGATATGGATTTTGTGAATGGTGTGCCTGAAGGAATTCGTCGCGGACAAACATTACAAATTCGTTTGGCATTAAGTGATGAAACACAAGCATTTCTTTTAGCAAAAGGGGGCTTCTTTCAACAAACCGGTGGTAACTGGATTTTTAAAGTTGCAGATAACGGCAGTATGGCTTATAAAACAGATATTCAGTTAGGCCGTCAAAACCCTGATTATTATGAAGTGCTGCAAGGGCTAAAACCAGGAGATAAAGTAGTTACATCCAGCTATGAGAACTATGGGAATATGCAGGAGTTGGTGTTGAAGGAAAAATGAGGTATGAGGTATCAGGTGTCAGGTATCAGGTTTGATGTGCCAGAGGCCGTTGACTGATACCTGATACCTGATCGCTGATACCTAACCTAACCTAACTTTTGAATAAATGAATGAATCATTTTTCTGATTTCGATTACCTGTTCACTGAGTTCTTTACATACATCTTCTGAAATGAATTTTAAGTCTCTAGCAAGTAAAAGCTGATACTGGAGTTCAGAACATGAACCACTTGAAATGATGAGAAATCTTCGAAGTTCAGGATCACTGTTTCTGCCGCAGCCTTCAGCTATATTCGTTGGAATAGAAGATGAAGATCGACGCATTTGTGAGATAAGTCCATATAGTTCATCCTTTGGAAATTCTTTGGTAATTAAATAGACTTTTAGTGTTAATGTGTGTGCCTTTTGCCAAATACTAAGTTCCTGAAAGTTGCGCATGAGATTAAATTTAAATGAAAATTGAAAAGTAATAAAAACCCTGAAACCTGAAACCCGATACCTGAAACCTGATACCTGTACCCGATACCCGATACTGAAACATGATACCTATTAAAAATGAAAAAAATAATTACCTGCTTATTAGTAACCTTGGTTTGTTATGGGTTTACTTATACAAATAAAAGTAAAGCTGAAAAGAATTGCTGTTGCAAGACGATAAGAATTTCAGCGATCGACAGAGAGATTGCTGAATTAAATAGCAGGGATGAGCTAGTGTTTCATCCACTATTTTTTCTGACAATATTTCAATAACCAAAAACTACCTCATACTTGACACCTGAAACCTGACGCCTGAAACCTGACACCTAAATTAAAACATCATGATCAAGATTAATGACCTTGAAAAAGTTTACCGCACCGAAGAAGTTGAAACTATTGCACTTAACAAATTGAACTTCGAAGTAAAGGAAGGAGAATTTGTTGCAGTGATGGGGCCTTCAGGATGTGGTAAATCAACTCTGCTAAACATAGTGGGATTATTGGATGATCCGGATACAGGAAGCTTTTTGTTTAATGGAATAGAGGTCGCCCACTTTAACGAAAGAAAACGTGCTGACCTTCGCAAACGAAATATTGGTTTTGTTTTTCAAAGCTTTAACCTGATTGATGAATTAACTGTTTTTGAGAATGTTGAACTTCCTCTTATTTATCTTGGCATAAAAGCTCCCGAAAGAAAACAACGGGTAGAAGCAGTGCTTGATAAGATGCAAATAATGCATCGCCGCAATCACTATCCACAACAATTGTCCGGTGGTCAGCAACAACGTGTGGCTGTTGCAAGAGCAGTGGTAAATAAGCCTAAACTTATCCTTGCAGATGAACCTACCGGAAACCTCGACTCTTCTAATGGCAACGAAGTAATGGCCCTTTTAACAGACTTAAACGAGCAGGGGACAACCATAGTAATGGTAACACACTCCGAACATGATGCACGTTACAGTCATCGTATTGTAAGGATGTTGGATGGGCAAACAGTGCTTGAAAATATTATGGTGTAAAGCCCCCTAAATCCCCCGAAGGGGGACTTGAGGAAAGACAAAGAAATAAAACTTTTAATAAATCGCTCCAATTTAAGGGGCTTTAAAATTCCCTCCCCTTTGGGGAGGTTAGGAGGGGCTTCTTTTATGTTACACAACTACTTCAAAATAGCTTTTCGCAACCTGCTCAGGTATAAGTTTATCTCCTTCATAAATTTATTTGGCCTTACTGTTGGTCTGACGTGCTGCCTGTTGATACTTACTTATATTCTTAACGAGTTAAGCTTCGACATCCAAAATAAAAATGCCAATAACATTTACAGGGTAGAAAGGACATTTAAAAATCCTGAAACAGGAATGCTTTCTCTGGAACTCGGTGCCGTTGCTCCGCCCTTCGCCCCATTATTACAAAATGACTTTAAAGAGATTAAAAAAATAACCCGCTTTCTTGACGGTGGCGGTTCTGCTCTACGTTATGACGATAAAATTTTTAACGAGCAGAATGTATACTTCGCAGATGAAAACCTATTTGATGTATTTGATGTAAACGTAACAAGAGGAAATCCTTCGAATGCTTTGAACGAACCCTATTGCATCATGCTTGCCGAAGAAGTTTCAAAAAAATATTTTGGTACGCAAGACCCTATAAATAAGATTATTCGTTTAGACAACCAGTTCAATTTTAAGGTTACCGGCATATACAAACCTTTTCCTTCAAATGCGCATATTCATCCTGCTATCATGCTTTCTTTCAATACCCTGAAAGACACTGCTATTTATGGCGAACAAAATTTAAGAACTAATTGGGGCAATAATTCTTTTTATACCTATTTGCTGTTACCCCCGGGTTACGATCCTAAAAAGTTAGAAGCGCAGTTTCCGGCTTTTCTAAACAGGCACATGACGGATAATGGCGGTGGGCAATTTAAACCTTCAGACTGGACCTCTTTATCGCTAAGAAAGTTAACTGATATTCACCTCTACTCACATAAAGATTCAGAAATAGAAGAAAATGGTGATATTAAAAGGGTGTATATTTTTTCAGCTATTGCCTTATTCATATTGCTGATTGCCTGTATCAACTATATGAATTTATCCACTGCACGTTCTGCCTTAAGAGCAAAAGAAATTGGTGTGCGAAAAGTAATCGGTGCAGGAAAACCGGAATTGATAGCGCAATTTTTAAGTGAATCAATTCTTATTTGCTTTATAGCTACTGTACTTGCTTTCCTTCTCACTTGGCTGACCTTACCGGCCTTAAATAAAATTTCAGAACAGTCCCTTTCGGTAAATGATTTATTAAAATGGCATATAGTTCTTCCACTGGTTTTAGTGCCGTTTGTTGTGGGTATATTATCCGGCATCTATCCCGCCCTCTTTCTTTCTTCCTTTAAACCTATAAAAGTGCTGAAAGGTATTTTTAAAGTTGGCGACAGTAATTTTTCGTTCCGAAAAGTTTTGGTTGTGACACAGTTTTCCATTTCTATTATTTTAATCATAAGCACTGCAATTGTTTTTCAACAGTTGAAGTATATGCAAAATAAATCGTTAGGCTTTAACAGGGAGCATATAGTTAACCTTAGCTATAACTCCGGGCTAAACAATTCGTATGAATCATTTAAAACAGAATTATTGGCTAATCCAAACATAAAAGAAGTTGGAAGATCAACACGTATACCTTCTGGTCGCTTATTAGATGCAAATGGATCTAAGATAAATATTGGCGATTCATTAGCACCAACAAAAGCGGATATAAAATTTGTGAGAGCAGATGAAGGTTTCGTTCCAACTTATGGAATAAAAATAGCTGCAGGCAGAAATTTTTCTAAAGAATATGGTATGGATACTTCTTCTTTCCTGGTGAATGAAGCCGCTGTAAAAGTGCTGGGATTAAAATCAAATGAAGATGCTATCGGAAAACAATTTACTTATGGTAACAGGGCCGGGCTATTAATTGGTGTAATAAATGATTTTCATTTTGAGTCGTTGCATCAGCGTATTCTTCCAATCGTTTTATTTACTTCTGCAACCCCTGATGGTTATCGAAGAATTTCAATTAAAATTTCAGCAAATAATGTTCCTGCCGCTTTATCACATATTGAAAACACCTGGAAAAAATTTCTCCCCGAAACACCTTATGACTATTCTTTTTTAGATGAAAGATTTGCTGATTTATACCAGGCAGAGCAGCAACAGGGCAGCATCTTTACAATCTTTTCATTCATTGCGATTTTCATTGCATGTCTTGGTTTATTTGGTTTATCCGCATTCACCATTACACAACGCATAAAAGAAATAGGTATAAGAAAAGTGTTAGGTGCAAGCGTAAGCAGTATTGTAGCGCTGTTATCGAAAGATTTTATGAAGCTCGTGATTATTGCCTCAATCATAGCATTTCCAATTGCATGGTATGTCATGCATAACTGGTTGCAGGATTTTGCTTATCGCATCACAATTCCATGGTTGGTATTTATTATAGCTGGAATTGCAGCAGCATTAATTGCCTTAGTAACCATAAGTGTCCAGGCTATTAAAGCGGGTGTAGCTAATCCTGTAAAAAGTTTGAGGAGTGAATGACACCTCATCCTCGTTCCTTCTCCACCTCATCCGCCCTTTGGGCACCTTCTCCC
>MWYU01000509.1 GCA_002050375.1 Chitinophagales bacterium 62-2 | reverse complement strand
CTTAAATATTTAACTCAATAATAGAAAACTTATGTCTAACTGTTCTTTTACCCACACATATCAAAAGAAAAATTACTTATTAAGCGTAATAATAATTTTTGCCCTATGTCATATTGCCTGTAAAGTTAATTCAGGTGGGGGACAGAGATCAAAAGGTATTCGCGTTCTTATGGTGGGCGGGGGTTCATCTCATGATTTTAACCGGTGGTATAAACAAGCTGATGTAGAAACTCTGCAAAGAGATGGATTTGCCGTGGTGACATACACCAGCAATCTGGATTCAATACTTTATTATTTGCCAAATGTTGATGTGTTGTATACTGTCACTAACCAACCTATCAATAACCCCCAGGTTCGTCAGGCTATTATGAACCATGCAAGTTCAGGAAAAGGTCTTGTTGTGGGTCATGCCGGTTTGTGGTATAATTGGAAAGACTGGCCGGAGTATAATTTGCAGTTGGTAAGCGGAGGATCACGTGGACATAACAGGTATGGCGGTTTTGATGTAGATGTGGTAAATGCAAACCATCCTGTTACAAAAGGGGTAGATAAAAAGTTTACGCTTAAGGATGAGCTTTATTATTATATACCCGATCCTGCCGGTGCAGGGGTAGAGGTATTAGCAAATGCAAGCGCTGCCGGTTCTGATAAAATTTACCCTTCTGTATTTGTTATAAAGCATCCGAAAGCAAGGATCGTTGGCATAGCATTAGGTCATGATGCAGAGTCTCATGACATTGCTCCTTATCAAAGTTTATTAAGAAATGCAGTTAGATGGGTTGCACACAAATAGAAATATTAATTATCAACTACCCTTCAAGGGGTAGAAGTTTATACTCCTTACTCCCCTTTAGGGGTTGGGGGTTCCTTTAATCTATTACCTTGTTATAAAATAAACCATCAAAATTATGAGTCAAAAAATAACAGTAGTTATCGTAGGAATGGGTTTTGGTAAAGAATTTATTCCTATCTATCAAAGTCACCCAAACATTGCAAGGGTCGGCATTTGCACCCGTAACCCGAATACGTTAGCGGAACTTGCAGCAAAGTTTAATCTTGATAAAAGTTTGTGTTTTGAAAATTTTGAGGATGTTCCACTGAGAGATGATGTAGATGCAATACATGTTGTAACCCCCGTTCCTGAACATGCGAAGATGACACTGGCATCGCTTAATGCAAATAAACATACTGCATGCACTATTCCTATGGCAATGACGGTTGAAGATTGCACAGCAATAGTAGAAGCAAAAAGAAGGGCCGGCAAGGTATATATGATGATGGAAACAGCTTTGTACACAAGGGAGTTTTTATACGGGTTAAAACTCGCGGAAAGTGGCGAGCTTGGCCGTATACAATTTGTAAGAGGATCGCATATACAGGATATGAGTATGGAAGGATGGGGCGAATACTGGAAAGGTTTTCCACCAATGCTTAATGGAACACATGCTATTTCTCCGCTTTTAAAAATTAATAATACAAAGGCAGAAACAGTGGTATGTCATGGTTCAGGCAAGCTTAGCGAAGACCTCGCAAGAAGATATAATTCGCCTTTCGCAGTAGAAACAGCTACGTTTACTTTAAAAAATTCTGATGTTGTTGCAGAAGCAACAAGGTCGTTATTTGATGTAGTAAGACAATACAGGGAAAGCTATGATGTTTACGGAACAAAAATGTCTTTTGAGTGGGAGCAACTGCAGGACGAAAGTCATGTGATTTTTGATGGAGGTGAAAATGCGCGGAGAATAGATGTGCCCGATACTGATGAAATGCTTATTCCGGAGATTGCAAATTTTACAAAAAGAGAAAAGATAGACGACCCTAATCACGTGTCTTTTTTGCAGGGTGCCGGACATGGCGGTTCACATCCCCATCTTGTACAGGAGTTTCTTGCAGCAATTGCAGAAAATCGCAATTCAGCTGTTGATGCCGATGTTGCTGCTAATTATACCTGTGCCGGTATCTGTGCACATGAGTCAGCGATGAATAATGGTAAAAGAGTTAACATACCTGATTTTGAATTGTAATATTTACAGCAAACAAATAAGTATTCGTCATTGCGAGCCTTGCGCAGCTTGGCAAAGCAATCCCCCACCAATAGTCGACGTGATTGAGCAGGGGATTGCTTCGTACCTTACAGCAATGACGGGAAGCTTAAAAAACATTCTCCCTAACTTAACAGGTAACAATGAATATACAATTTGGTGCAAGCACTTTCATATGGGTTTCTCCATTTGATACAGCCTCTTTCCATTTGGTAAAAAAGGTGAAAGAGATGGGTTATGATATTCTTGAAGTGGCGGTTGAAGATAAAGACTTAATTGATTGGCCAACACTAAAAGAGATGGCGAAGGATGAAGGCTTGCAGATAACAATTAGCGGTGCTTTTGGGCCCGACCGCGATATCTCAAATGTTGATGCGTCAGTTCGTGAGAATGGCTTGCAATACATCATTGATTGCATTAGAATTGCTGAAGACATGGGTAGTCCAATTTTTACAGGCCCGGTATATTCTGCAGTAGGCAAAACAAGAATTGTATCAGACGAACAAAAAAAGCAGGAAAGAGATTGGTGTATTGAAAACCTGTTAAAGGCAGCCGAAGTTGCAGCAAGTTGTGGTGTTGTGGTTGGTGTAGAACCATTAAATAGATTTGAGACGGATATGGTAAATACTGCAGATCAGGCACTCTTGATAGTAAAAGAAATTTCTCACAAAAACATCAAAATTTCGCTCGATACTTTTCACTGCAATATAGAGGAGAAAAATATTCCCGACGCCATTAGAAAAGTTGGAAAAGAATTACTGTGTCATGTGCAGGGTAATGAAAGTGACAGAGGCACACCTGGGACAGGGCATCTGGATTGGAAGGGTATTAAAGAAGCACTTGCAGAAATAGGTTATGAAGGCGCTATGGTTATAGAAACTTTTGGTGCCCCATCAAAAGAGCTGGCAAGGGCGGCCTGTATTTGGAGACCCTTAGCCAACAGTGCGGATGAACTTGCAAGTGAAGGTGTACAGTTTTATAAGCAGATGTTCAAATGATTTCTATCCTGATTTTAATTCATCTTCAGGAGTAAAATATGTCTGTAAATTAAGCCGGTGAAATTTTAGATGTATAAGCTATAGTTTTTGCCACTAACACACTAAGACTTTAAGGTTCACAAGGCTTCTATTCTTTGTGCTACTTCTCGTCTTGAGCCTTCGTGGCATCCGGTCTATAATGAAGAGCCGCCCTTATTAGTGGGAGAGATATAAATGTTTCTCTTTTGCCAATAAAAATTTTGTTTACTTATTTATAAAATATTGAATCCATGCGAAAGTTATTTTTTCTAACGGTTATTGCTTTAGGCCTGATGAGTGGTTGCTCAAATAAAATGCGTGTTAATACGAGCGTTTCTACTTCCGCTTCGATTACGGCTTCACCAGAAAGTACTTCTAAACAAACCCAAAGCACGCCGCAAAATACTGCAAGTCTTAAAGCTCCACGCAGAGGTGAAGTGTTGTTTCTAGGCAATGTTGGAAAACACCATGATGCGTCTAAATATGCACCATGGCTTGCCATATCGTTATTTAAGGCTGGTATAAACACAACTTATACAACTGACCTTAATGATTTAAACACAGAGAATTTAAGTAAATACGATGGGTTAATTGTGTATGCGAATCACGACAGCATTTCACCCTCGCAGGAAGCGGCTTTAAAGAGTTTTGTGGAAGGCGGTAAAGGGTTAATACCATTGCATGCGGCGGCAGGTTGCTTTAGAAATTCCGAATGGTGGATTAAAACGGTAGGAGCCCAATATAAATCTGAAACTACAGGCACTTTTACTACTGCAATTACCAATAAATCAAATCCTGTTATGGAGGGTCTGTGGGAATTTGAAACCTGGGACGAAAAGTATGTTCATCAAAAAATAAATTCTGATAAGACTGTTTTAATGGAACGTGTTGATGGCTCGGCACGGGAACCCTGGACATGGATTCGCAACGAGGGAAAAGGAAGGGTTTTTTATACTGCCTATGGTCATAACGACAGTACATGGACAAAACCAGGCTTTATGAAGCTGGTAAATAACGGAGTGCTTTGGGCGATTGGTAATGAAGTGAAAGACCAGATAGCAAGGTTAAACCGGCCAAATGTTGACATCTATAATAATGAGATTGTTGCCGATTTTACAAAGCGTCATCAGGTACCTAAAATGCAGGCAGCGTTAAGTCCCGAAGAATCTATGAAACTAACCCAAATACCGCCGGATTTTGAAGTAAAGCTGTTTGCGTCTGAACCTGATATAACTAATCCCATAGCTATGTCGTGGGATGAGAAGGGCCGTTTATGGATCCTTGAATCTGTCGATTATCCTAACACGTTTCTTGAAACTGACGGGGCGGCAAACGACCGCATTAAAATTTGTGAAGACACTGATGGTGACGGTAAAGCAGATAAGTTTACGGTTTTTGCCGACAAACTAAATATACCTACCAGCATGGTGCTTGCCAACGGAGGTGTTATTGTCGCGATGGCGCCTCATTTTGTTTTTCTTAGAGATACCAACGGAGACGATAAAGCAGATATACGCGAAAACATTATGACCGGCTGGGATAAAAGCGATACACACTTTACTCCTTCTAATCTTCAATATGGTTTCGATAATAAAATCTGGGGTGTAGTTGGTTCAGGGTTTAATGGTACTACAAAAGATGGTAAGACGTTAAATTTCAGAACCGGCGTTTTTCATTTAAAACCTGACGGAACCGATTTTGAATTTCTTGCCAATACCAGTAATAACACCTGGGGTTTAGGATTTTCTGAGGACAACAATGTATTTATTTCTACGGCAAATAATACACACAGCGCTTACTACTCAATGCCTGCAAGATATATGCAGAGAGCGCTTCCCGCGGCCACCGCAGAAGCAACAGAGGGGCAGCCCGCTATACTGCCTGTACAAAAAATTGACGGACACTATGATGTTCATACGATGACGCCGAATTTAAGACAAGTGGATGTTGTTGGAGGTTTTACTTCAGCAGCAGGCCATCATTTGTACACAGCAAGAAGTTTTCCGAAAGAATATTGGAACCGGATAGCTTTGGTTTGCGAACCTACCGTACGACTGCTTCATAACGCAATCATCGAACCTAAAGGCGCAGGGTTCGTGGAAAAAGATAACTGGAACTTAATGGCCAGTTCAGACGAATGGTTTGGCCCGGTGCACGCAGAAGTAGGCCCTGACGGCGCAGTGTGGGTAGCAGATTGGTATAACTTCATTATCCAGCACAATGTGTTTGTAGAACGACAGGCGCCTTCCGAAATGGTGTTGCCTTTTAAAGAGCAGCCAAGAGGACAGGGAAATGCATTCATAAGTCCTTTACGGGATATCAATCATGGACGGGTGTACAAAGTGATTTATAAAAAGGCAAAGCCTTATACCCCCGTAAAATTGTCCAAAGATGACCTGCCTGGTTTATTAGCAGCTTTAGAAAGTGATAATATGTTTTGGCGCCTCACGGCGCAGCGTCTGCTGGTAGAATCAAAAAATATGCAGGCCCTTCCTGCTCTTTATACCCTGATAAATAATCAAAAAGTAGACGATATCGGTTTAAACAGTCCTGCTGTTCATGCCTTGTGGACACTTCAGGGTTTAGGTGCATTAGAAGGTTCTAATACTGAAGCAATGCAGGTTGCTGTTAAAGCGCTTTCTCATCCCGCTGCGGGTGTTAGAAAAGCTGCAGTGCAGGTTCTGCCAAAAAATCAAAACGCAGTAGCAGCAATTCAGACAAGCAATTTGTTGAGCGATCCTAACTTAAATACACGTCTCGCTGCTGTATTGGCCGTAACAGCTATGCCGACCTCACCGAAATTAGGAGAACTGATATATGCTGCCACCCTTAAGCCTGAAAACGGGAATGACGAGTGGTTGTCAAGAGCATTGCTTGCTGCCGCTATCACGCATGAAGACGGTTTTCGAACAACAGCAGCAAAAGCTCCGCCGGCTTCTCCTGAAATTCAAATGTCAACTTTTACAGATCGTGTAAACAAAGCATTAAGCCAGGAAATTTATGCTTTACCACGGAGAGGCTCTCTCTTATACCCTCCTGATGTTACAAACAAAGAAATTATTATTAAAGGAATTATATCTAAACCTGAGCAAGCTGATAGGGCGCTGCAAGGCGTTATTATGGCGCAGGGAGGTAAAGAGGCAGGATATGGGCTATATATTGAAAACGGCAAATTAAATATGGTAGTAAAGCAGGGAGGTAAAACATACAAAGCAACATCAACCGGAACACTGCCCGAAAAATTTGATTTGCTCGCAAGAATATCTGCCAATGGCGATATAAGGATGAGTGTTGATGGCAGGGAAGTTGCCAAAGCCAAAGCTGCTTCTTTATTTAAAGAACCATTAGTTCAGGCTGTGCGGGTTGGGCAGGATTATAATAATGAAAATAAAATGGGAGACTATGAAGGAACCTACTTTTTAACGGGCAATTTGCAAAGTGCTTCTATGGAATTAAAGAGACCGGGTAAAACCGGGTTACCTTCAACTGTCGGCGTTAATAAACCAGCTCCTCCTAAAGATAAAACTGCTCCGGTAGCAACAAACGCACTTGCAGCTAAAGCTGTAAAGCCTATTATCATTAACGTTAAGGTCGTTCCAAATGCGTTGCAGTTTAATAAAAAGCTGCTCTCTGTTAAAGCAGGGCAAAAGGTTACTATCAACCTTGAAAATCCGGATGTGATGCAGCACAATCTTGTTATAATAAAACCCGGAACTTTACAGAAAGTAGGCGCTGCCGCAGATGCATTGGCAAGAGATCCTAACGGCGCAGAAAAACAATATGTACCAAGAATACCTGAAGTTTTATCTTTTATAAAATTGCTTAATCCGGATGAGGAGGGCTCAATAACATTTACTGCTCCCACAAAACCTGGCGACTACCCATTTGTTTGTACTTTCCCCGGTCACTGGAGAATAATGAACGGAATTTTAAGAGTAACTAAATAGGGATAAAATAATAATGATCAAAGTACTAAACCTGCTTTCAGGTCTCATTGATTTGAAAGCAGGTTTTTTTATTATCAGCGCAAGTTTAAAGAATGGGAAAAATTAAATACTTTGAAAACTTGGTCCATAAAGGCATCCTTGTCCCTCTGAGAAGGTTTAGATAGCTATTCGCAAGAGGATGAAAACATAATGATAGCAATGAGGAAAAATAAGACC
>MWYU01000438.1 GCA_002050375.1 Chitinophagales bacterium 62-2 | reverse complement strand
GAACTGAGGCTATGTTAGATAACTGCAAGGGATCAGTTTTGAAATCGTACAATTCTTCAGGAGGCTTGGGAAGCACAAAGATTTCTTGTTGGGCAGCGCTCAGTTTTCCATTATCCCTAAGCTTAATCAGGTCCCTAAATGACGGACTTTTATTAGCATCTGCAGGGCCATGATTAGGAAGGTTGGGGCGGCTGTTTAAAATATAAAGGAAATTCTTAGAGCGGATCATTCTTTCATGCGCCTCGTAATCATGCCAGTTATGTTCGGCATATATGTATTGCCTGAATTCCTGTTTTGGGTTCTTAAAGAGTTTAGAAAAGCTCTTACCCTGAAATGCTTTCAACGGCTTTAACCCGGCTAATTCGGTTAAGGTTGGAGCGATATCTACTGCACTTAAAAGACTATTGCAAACACTGCCTGCTGTTACTCCTTTTTCCCATTTAATTATAAATGGCGTTCTTATACCACTATCATACAGCCTTGTCTTGCATCGGGGAAAAGGTCTGCCATTATCAGCCATGATGATAATGATTGTATTATCCAGAATCCCCTGCTTTTTCAATTCTTTCTCTACTTCTCCAATATAATGATCAAACCGGGAGATCTCATTATAATAGGAAGCCACATCCTGCCTTGTAGAATCAGTATCGGCAAGGTAAGGAGGCAATTGAATTGTTTTAGGATCATGTGGCGTACCGAACTTATCTGCCTGCCATATCCTGTGTGCGTCCAACGCTGCAAACCAGGCGAAGATGGGTTTATCTTTTGGTCTCTCCTGTAAACATTTTACCCATCGTTCTTCTGCGCCTGTTCCACCCTCTTTTCCTTCATACGCCTTATCAAAAGCTCGTAAGGCAGGAACGCCAAAATGGGACTTTCCGGCCTGTACTGTATAATAGCCGGCGTTCTTTAACAGTAAGGGAAAGGGTATTTGCTCAACAGGTAAAGGTGTATGAAGTTCTGCTGACCCGGTATTGTGCGGGTAGCGTCCGGAGATAATACTTGTACGGCTGGGACTGCACGAACTTGCAGTTAAATAAGCATTTGTAAACCTCATTCCTTCTCTGGCAATCCTGTCTATATTAGGCGTTCGCACTTGCCTGTTTCCGTAGCAACCAATGTCATCGTCACTAACATCATCGGCAATAATAAAAATTATATTTGGCCTGCCCTTAGGGTCTTGTGCTTTTGCAGTCAGGCCAAAGAGTATCAGTATAATTATGGTGTTAATAACATATCTGATCATTGCGGAAAATAATTTTTTTGTACTTTTTCTATTAGTAAATCTAATTCTTAACTTGTAATCATGTAATCAAACTACTTATCCGAATTTGAATATTTTTCCCGTTATTCCAGATGATTCGTCTTCTTCAAGGAAAATTATTTCTATTTTATTTCAATTTTTATTCAGTTTCAATTTTTCTTTTTTCACATTGCCGATTTTTTCAAATTGGTAAGGAACTGAACTGCTTCCTGTAATAAAAGTAACCCGGTTAAGGATTAAGGTATTACCTGAATTTAAGTTTACTACAGGCGTGGTATCTTTCTTTTCGAAGAGAACCTTCCGAAGGTTTATGTGATTAAAGTTATTTGCATTAAATAAGGCAGGTGAGGTAATTTTGGCTCCCTCAAAAGTATTTGCACTAACAGCCCCATCCCGAAAAGAGAACAGGGAATTTTGAACATCCAGATTGAAATTCATTTTTTCATCTCCAATAATATTGAATGCACTGAGAATGCCGGTTGCTTTTACTTTTTCGAACCTGACTGTTGTAACCGGCTGACCGGTTTGCCATAAACCTTTTTCAAAATTATAATTGTACACATGGTCTACATTTTCGATCATGATATCCTTAATAAGCCAATTTCCACTTTTCAATGCTGACCGTTCGTCTTTGGGTGAAAAATGTACAAAAGCAGAAAGCATATTCTTCCGCTTCTGAATTTTATGAATGTACTCCCCCGGTCCCCACATTTTGCATCGCTCGACTGTTAAATTTAAACATCCCATCCTAAAACCATTACACGACGTATTGATTTTGCAATCTGTTATTACAAAATTACGATTGTCGTTTCCGGCAAAAGCATCATCGCCTGTGCGGAAATCACATCCCGTAACGGTAAAATTGTTGCAAAATCTTGTATGAAGGCCGTCATGACCACCGAGTATTGTTACATTTTTAACCGTGTCGAAGGAACAATACCTGCAGTTAATTGCCCAGTTTGCCGAATTTTTAATGGTAAACCCTTGCAGCGTAATGTTCTTACAGTTGATCAGCCTGATGCAATGAGGGCCTCTAAAGCCTTCTTCTCCTTTGGGATTGTAACAATCTACCCCATCAATAACTCCTTCACCAGTGATGGCAATATCCGTAAGGTCTTTTCCGTAAATAAATGCATCATTTTGATAGTCGGCATATTTATCGCTTCCTTTAATAATTGAACCCTTATCCAACTGCAATGTCACATTACTTTTCAATTGGATTCCCCCGCAAAGAAAACTTCCAGCCGGAAAAATTACCACTCCTCCACCATCAGCAGCGCAAGAATCAATGGCCATCTGAATAATTCCGGTAATCAATCCGGCCTGGTTAGGTATGATAGTGATTCTTGTTTTAAAAGAGGCAGGGCTTTGCACTGATAATAATACAAGACACAATAAGCTCATTATTAAACCTGGCATTATCCTGTGTTTCAATTCTAACTTAATTTTCATTTTTCATTTAAATTATTGTTCATCATTTTATTTCATACAGCTTTTATTTTCGTGATCGTATTCCTCTATATTCTTGCGAGTAAGCCTGAATACTTACATTACTCTTTAATAATGAAAAGATGTTAAGCGGGAGCTCTTTAACTTCTGAATAAACCTCTACCTTCCTGAACCAATAAGCAGATGAAAGGGTAAAGAAAAACCCACACCAATGCAACCTTGTATAATTGAGCCTTTGTAATAATGTTTAGATAAGATTTCTTATTTCAATCTTTCGACAAAAAATATTTGCTTTAAATTCTTGTTTACGATTGCCGATGGCTCTAAAAACTTTAATACCCCGGGTTCTGGGTAATCTTTGGATTAACATCTATGGCATTAAGGGGAATAGGAAAGAGTATATTATTTTGAGTGATCTTATATCCTTTTGACAGCATTACCTCAAGTGCGCGACCGGTTCTTACCAGGTCAAAAAACCGGTGAAACTCAAATGCAAGTTCAACCCTTCGCTCATGTTCTATAGCCATTGCAAGTGTATTAAATTGGCCCGGATAGCCTGATTGCCCAAATCCTGGCAAGCCTACCCGTGCTCTTACCATGTTCAGGTACGCAGGGTCATTAGTAACTTCTGCCAACATCAGCAGAACATCTGCATAACGAATAATTTCAAAATTTTGTCCGGGATTTCTCCATGTCGGGTCATTAAATTTTGGCGTCCATGGATAATCTACAAATTGATTAGTACTCAGGTTGATGAAACCGGGGTTAACTGATGCCGCTTTTCTTGGGTCAGTTAATTCGAATTCATTAATAATATCATCAGTTGGTGTGTTGAAACCCAGGCCTAACAGGTTCTCTGTAGATCCGGGTAAGTGAAACGCGAAATGCCAGGGTGAATAAGCATCCTGATGATTACTGTTAGACGCATTGACGCCTGCCAGGTACTGCACTTCTAAAATTGATTCTTTACTGTTTTTGGTATTTGCCTGGAAATTAAACAGGTAATCATCGGTATTAACTGTACCATTTCCATTTGCATCTAAAGAATATGATCCTGAATTAACAATTTCACGTAATTCTTTTTCGGCGTTAGGCTTATCGCCAACGGTCAAATAGATTTTTGCTAAAACTCCTGTTGCTCCATATTTGGTAATCCTTCCGATATTTGCACCGGTATATTTAGCGGGGAGAATATTTTTACTAAGGTTTAGGTCTGCAATTATTTGTTTGTAAATAACATCCTTGCTCTCCCGCAGGTACTCATAACTCTGCTCAGGGGTTATTACTTTGAGAACCAGGGGAACAGCTCCCCACACCCTTACCATATTAAAATAAATTAAAGACCTCATAAATATGGCTTCAGCCTTTAGCCTTTCCTTCACATCGGGTTGTTGAAATACCACTGTTGTTTTTTCCAACTGATCTATCGCATTGTTGCATATAAATATACCGTTGTAGGAGTTTGCCCAGGCAGTTGCAATTAAAGGGTTGTCTGTTCTTAATGTGAACCGGTTTACGTCAATTGAATTGGTTCCACCTGCTGCGGCAATTTTTATATAGGTATTGTCAGACCTTAACTCTCCAAATAAATCTGCAATACCCTGGGCATTATACATAATCCGCATCTGGCGGTAAACATCATTAACAGCCTGGGTAAGCTGAGTTTCAGTTTTGTAAGAATTACTTTCAGTAAGACTTGTCCGGGGATATAAATCGAGTTGCTCTTTGTTACACGCGAATAAAAACAACACGAGTACAAGCGGGGTAAAACTTTTAATATTTTTCATGTGTTAATTCTTTTTTTATTTAAGGCCTATATTAATACCGAGGGAATATGATTTAGCAGTAGGATACGGGGAATGGCTTGCCCCCCGTTGGAATGTTTGATCGGCGCCTCCGCTAAAATTTTCCGGATCAAAAAGATTGGCATTCTTGGCAGTAAACAAATTTTGCCCGTTAAAGTAAACGCGGAGTGAACCTAATTTTATTTTACTGATTACATTAAAAGGCATATTATATCCTAATGTAAGACTCTTAAGCCTGAAATAAGAACCATCTACAATCCAGTAACTGGACGGGGTTTGCTCGAGCCCGTGCAAATCAACAGATAATTTATGATGGTAGCCATCGCCCGGTTCTGCCTCCGACCGCCATCTGTTAACGACAGACTTAGCATAATTACGGCCTTCATGATAAAATAAAGAACGACGCAGGTTATTGTCGAAAACTTCATTTCCCTGAACTCCCTGGAAAAGGAAACTAAGGTCAATATTTTTAAATTTAAAGTTATTGGTTATCCCATAAGTGAAGTCGGGGGCCGGGTTTCCGATAATTATGCGATCATCTGAAGTGAGCCGTCCATCATTATTAATATCTTCAAACCGGCCATCCCCTGGTTTAGCTGTTGGCAGATGAGAAGGGTCAGCGTCAATTTCCTTTTGATTTTTATAAACTCCGATATATTTATAGCCATAGAAGTTAAAGATAGGATGCCCTACTTCGTTGCGCACTGGTAAGGCATTACTTGCATTCAAATTCATTGGAGCATCATTGGGACCTAATGCTAATAATTTATTCCTGTTGCGTGAAAAATTAATTTGTGTAGACCATTCAAAAGGCCCTCTTATGTTTTGGGTGGTTAAGGCTAACTCAATACCCCTGTTTTCCAACTCTCCAATATTTTTAAAAACAGTACCGAAACCCGATACTTGCGGAATGGGAACTTCAAGCAACAGGCCGTCGGATTTGGAGATATAATAATCGGCTTCAAGGCTTATCCTGTTATTTAACAGACCAAGGTCTAATCCAAAATTAAGCTGCTTTGTGCGCTCCCATCCTAAATCAGGGTTTGTAACGCTGGATGGGTAATAAGAAATCCCCGGAGTAGTACCAAAGGCTACGCGACCTTGCTGCATAGAGCCGATCCACCGGTAATCCCCAATTCTATCATTCCCCGTAAAGCCATAGCTGGCTCTTAGCTTTAAGTTATTAATCTTTGCGAGATTATTCATGAAAGGTTCATCAGATACGATCCATCCTACTGAAACAGACGGGAAATAACCCCATTTCTTATTCGGCCCAAACCTTGAAGAACCATCCCGCCTAAAAGACAAAGAAGTGAGGTATTTATTTCTAAAGTTATAAGACGCACGGGCGAAACTGGAAATTAAAACCGTTTCTGTTGCATTATCTCCTGCTACAGATATTACCTGCCCTGCACTCAGGTACTGGATCTGGTCATTATCAAATCTGTTTCGTCCCTGGGTTGCATTATAAAAATCGTTTTTAAGATATTCATACCCTAATAAAGCTGACAAGTTATGATCGCCAATCACCTTATCATAAGTTAACAGGTTTTGCAGATTATAATTAATAGTTCTTGCCTGGTTAGCAGTTAAAACACCTTCTGTATTAAAGCTAGGGCCCATATTATGCTCTACGGCAGCATAGGTTGAGTTGTCTTGCCGGTTGTAGTAAAAATTAAGAGCCGATTTAAAGCGCAATCCGGGAATAAAGTCAAACTGGGCATAAGCATTTCCCAAACTATTAAAGCCCTGTTGTGGCCGGTTGTCGTTGATTTGATATAGCGGGTGACCATTTTTTGCCCTGAAAAGGATATTGTCGTAATTCTGCAGGCCCGGAGTATTAGTGGCATCACCCAAATAACCATTGCTCCCGTACACGGGATAAATGGATGGATATTGAACTGCCCACTCAATCATCCGGTCAAACGGATTTTTCGACATGTCGTAGACCGCACTCAACTTTCCACCAATTTCTATCCAATCCAATACTTTGGAAGATGCTTTTATGCTTATAGCATATTTGCTATAGTCCGAGTTTATGGCAATCCCTTTTTGGGAGATATAACCTCCTGAAATAAGGTAGTTAGACTTTTCATTTCCACCTGAAACACTTAAATCAAATTTATGCATAGGAGCCGTACGAAAAATAAGGTCCTGAAAATCAGTATCAATAAGAGTATCAGGATTATTAAATGCTTCGGGCCAGGTATATCTGTAAGAACCACGTGCAGCGAGTGTGTTCGGCGCATTTGGATTTCCCCCTTTATCAATCCAGGCGTTTTGAGCAGCATCTATGGAAGCCAGCGCATACTCCCTGGCATTCATCATTTCAACACGATCTATAACTTGCTGTATAGTGGTTGTATAGCTGAAATCAAGTCGCGCTTTCCCCGATTTACCACTTTTCGTTGTAATAAGGACTACCCCGTTTCCTCCCCTGGAACCATAAATAGCGGCAGAAGAAGCATCTTTCAATATATCAATGGATTCAATATCCGCACTATTGATAAGGTTTAAATCGTAGCTGGGAAGGGGATTACCATCTACAACGATTAGCGGAGAACTGTTTGCTGAAATAGAAGCAATACCTCTTATTTGCACTGTTGAAGAAGTGCCTGGCCGCCCATTGGCAGATAAAACCTGTACTCCTGCTACCTTTCCGGATAATGCCTGGCCAAACTCTACCATTGGCCGGCTTGATATATCCTGGTC